>JBAVMD010000263.1:0-3948 GCA_049689695.1 Chitinophagaceae bacterium
CCCCAGCTTTGTAATGAGTAACTCATTTACTAACCAAACGCTTGCTCAGCTGGAGCTTTGGACAAACAATGATAAGTACGAGAACAAAGTATACGTGCTGCCTAAGCATCTCGATGAGAAAGTTGCACGCCTTCACCTGTCAAAGATCGGTGTAGAGCTGGAAGAGCTTACAGAGCCGCAGGCTGATTACTTAGGTTTGCCGAAAGAAGGCCCTTTTAAGCCAGAACACTACAGGTACTAGGCGCAAGCGCAAGGCACAAGGAACAAGAGACAGGAAGCAAGAAAAGAAAGAAATAAGAAATAAGATACAAGCCAATACAAAGCCCCTCATAATCACGAGGGGCTTTTATTTGCGCAGCCTTGTGCCTTGTCCCTTGTGCCTTGTGCCTTGACACCCTGTCCCTTACCATAAGCTCCGCTTATAAAGTCTATTATCCATTAATACAACTTGCATCATAATTAACACCACCAATTAACACATCCCCATCTTTACTGGTTATTTTTCCGCAGCTTAGAATTAACCCGACATGATAAGGATATTTTTTATCACCCTGCTTGCACTTGGTGTTCATACTGCTTACACACAAACACCACTTCGTGAAGTTCCTGCAGTAAGGACTGCATTGCCCATTAAGATAGATGGTGAACTGAAGGAAGAGGCATGGAAGAATGCTCCGCTTATTACAGGCTTTATTGAACAACGCCCAACATTTGGCAGGCTCGAAGATGCACAATCGAAAACAGAAGTATACCTGCTGTATGACGACAATGCTATCTATTTCGGAGGTATGCTGCGCGAGCCAAAGGACAGTCTTTCAACAGAACTGGCCGGCCGCGACAACATCGGCATCAATGATTTCGTAGGGATCGTGTTCGATACCTATCGCGATAAGATCAACGGGCTTGGTTTTTTTGTAACTCCTTTAGGGGAGCAATTCGATGTGAAGTATGCCATCGGTAACGAAGACGGAAGCTGGAACGCAGTGTATCAAACCGAATCGAAAATAACAGCCGATGGATGGAGCTTTGAAATGCGCATACCTTACTCTGCGATTCGCTTCAGCAAAGAAAATATCCAGAACTGGGGTGTTCATATTTTAAGACGCAGAACCAAGTCGGGCCGGCAGGTTTCCTGGAGCCCTATTGACCCTGCAAAATTCGGGTTCATGAACCAGGCCGGTCTCTGGACCAACATCAAAGACATAAAGCCGCCCGTGAGGCTTTCCTTCTCCCCTTATTTCTCTACTTATTTCACGCACGACCCTTCTTCTGGCAATGGATGGAAAACCTCTGTGAACGGCGGTATGGATGTTAAGTATGGCATCAGCGATGGTTTTACGATGGACATGACGTTGATACCTGATTTTGGCCAGGTGCAGAGCGATAACCAGGTGCTGAACCTCACTCCTTTTGAAGTGCGCTTTAATGAGAACCGTGGATTCTTCAACGAAGGAACAGAGCTGTTCAACAAAGGCAATCTTTTTTACAGCCGGAGAATAGGCGGCCAGCCTGTTCATTACTATGATATATACTCGAACATCGGCTCAACAGAAAGAATTGTAAAAAATCCTTCTGAGACCAAGCTGCTGAATGCAACAAAGATCAGTGGAAGAACAAAAGGAAAATTAGGCATTGGCTTTTTCAATGCCATCACCAAGGCGCAGTTTGCAACAGTAGAGAATGATGTTAAAGAGGAATATAAGGTTGAGACCAGTCCGCTCACCAATTACAACGTAATAGTGCTGGACCAGGCCATGAAGCATAATTCCAGCGTAACGCTTGTAAACACCAATGTATGGAGAAGCGGAAAAGACTACGATGCGAATGTTACTGCAGTACTATGGGACCTGTATGATAAGAACGTGGACTGGAATGTGTGGGGACAGGTTACGCACAGCCGCCTGATTGACTATGAAGCGCCCGGCAAAACTTTAGCAGGCTATCATTACAATACATTCCTGGGAAAATTCAAAGGGCGTTTCAATTTCGATATACATCGCTTTTTTGCGGATGATAAATACGACCAGCGCGACATGGGTTATTTCACCAACAACAATTACCTCACGCATGGTTTTTATATGGGCTACAAATGGCTGAAGCCAAAAAGCTTTTATAACAACATCTACCTGAATGTGAATGGCAATTACTCAGAGATGTACAAACCGCGCAGGTTCCAGTACCTGCAGATAAATGGTAATGTAAACGCCCAATTGAAAAACTTATGGCAGATAGGCATGAACACCAACATCCGCCCGGAGAGAACAGATTTTTATGAACCGCGCATCTGGGGTAAGAAAGTAAAACTGCCCGGCGCTACAGGCACTGGAATATGGGTGAATACCAATCGCGCTAAAAAATATTCAGCCAGCATTGAATTATTCTATACTCCTTCCAAAAAATATAAATCACGCAGCAGCGATGTTTTTATAAGCAATAACTATCGCTTCAGTGATAAGTTCAGCCTTGGTCTTTCACATTACCTGGAATTTGCAAACCGGAATTTAGGATTTGCATATATTAATAATGCGGGCGACAGCGCTGTATTTGGATTGAGAGATCGCCGCACTGCGGAGAATGTATTGAGCATTAAATACAATTTCACCAACAGGATGGGACTTACTTTCCGCCTGCGCCATTACTGGAGCAAGGTGCATTACACCAACTTCTATGATCTGCAGGAAGACGGTTATGTAAAAGAAAGAAACGGCAGCGATGGCAGAAACCCTGATAACAATGTGAACTTCTTCAACATCGATATGAACTATACCTGGCAATTTGGCCCGGGCAGCTTTTTAAATGTCGGATGGAAGAATGCATCCGAAGTATTCAATGCCCTGGTGAAAGAAAGATATTTCAATAACCTCCGTACTACGCTGGAAGAGCCGCAGGTAAATAATTTCTCTATTAAAGTGATCTACTATCTTGATTATCTCGATTTGAGAAAGAAGCGGAAAGTGTAATTGATTATTGATTATTTAATTATTAATTATTGTTCAGCACGCCAAAAAAAATTAATAATCAATAATTAATAATTTATCCTTTAAGAGGGGTTGCTTTTCTACAAAATGCAGCCGCAATATTGATCATTCCCGATCCGGTCATTAGCCTTATTTTAACTAGATAAGACAATATTCTACACTTATTGGTGCGACAGTTCCCCGTATTGTTGATTTATTTCGCCGCGTTTAAAACAATTCAACAATGGCATACTATTTACGATAGTATAGGAAATCGAACGTTATGAAAACGGAAATGAAATTGAAAAGTGTAACTGATAATAACAGCACAATTACGCATGAATCACAAGATGATTTTAAACCTGGTGCAACCATAGCCGTGGTAACATTATTACTGGCATTCATTGTTTCAAGTGCTTACGTATTGATCAGTGGATATTTGAATATTGCATAATCCCTTCCCTATCGTTACATATAATTGTAATCCGCTACCCGTTAAAATCCATTTGTCCTAAACCTATCATTACTCTATATCGAAAACAGTATAAAGGATTACTGTCCTTGGCCCCGCTTTGCGGGGCTTTTTTTATTATGGATGTTCTTCGCTTCGATTGAAGAAGAAAGCACGGATTGAAAGAAGGATTGAAGGATTACACACATAATACATTTCGCTTCGCGCGGCTCAATTGTCATCCTATATATAGCTTGTTTGCATCCGTGCAATCCTTAAATCCTTTCTAATCCGTGCTTAAATTTGATTTTCATTAACAGGCTATTTATTACTTTTAAAGATTCATTTACGAACAAACTATGCGTACACTTTTTATATTTCTTCTTTCAATAACAGGTCTTGCGGCTTTTCCACAAGACCGCGATTTTCCCGATTACCGCAGCAAAAAAGAGAACTTTTTGAGGATGCAGGAAAAAGACCTGCGTGCAGACCTCGCCTCATTTACCATGGGTGGTATGGACGAAAGCATTGGAAAAGGAA
>JBAVMD010000264.1:0-6172 GCA_049689695.1 Chitinophagaceae bacterium
GGGTAACCCATTCCAGTATCCTGAACAAGCGCTGGTTCTTTCTTATCCAATCCATTGCCACCAGCGATAAGCGCACATAAACGATCTCTATCAGCAGCACGCCCAGCGCAAAATAAAATGCAGGCCGCAACCCATCGGTCACCGATATCTGCATGGCTGCAATGTTCATCGTCCCCAGCGGCAGCGTGCCCAGGAAACTGATGAATAAACCGGTGACGAATATGCGTAGAAGCTTTGGCATATTTTCTTACAAATCACAAATATCAAAAAACAAAGAATAATCAATAACTAATCATCAATCATTAAATTATACTGTCTAACACCTTATCGTATTTTCTCGTTTCCCTGAACATCTTCACTCCTTCACTCCTGGTCATGTAAGCGACACCTTTGGCATGGTTCATACGACTGATCTTCCAAAGAATAAGCCAATGCTGCACAATTAGCTTCCAGGCGTAAAAAAGAGAATGTTTCGGGTCGTACATATGCGTGGGCTCGCTGCCCGCCCCATTCAACTCTATGATGGAAAATTTTCCCTGCTTCATTTCTTCCAATGTATTATAACGAATGTCGAGCCGCCCGAAATAAAAACCCGGCACCTGCCTGCAAACCCCGTCAATAGCGTTCACAAGCTGTTCATCCGTCCAACCGGAATAATCTACAAAAAGCGCACCTCTTGCATGATTCCCGTACGGAACAAGAAGCCGTTCCTCCCGTTCTGCCAATACTTCCATCATGCCTTCGCCCAATACTTCTTTCAGTGCGGGTATCTGCAAAATATAGCGCTTTTCTTTACTTAGTAATTGTTCAATAGTGGAATGCCCATCCCCTTTTACAGTCAGGAAATGCTTTCCCACAATACCGGAAATATGTCCCCTGGCTTCACCGGGATACCTGTAATAAAAAATTCCTACTTCCTCGTCGTACGGAACAAATGCCTGCACCAGCATATCGAAAGGAAATTTTTTAATGTAGGTGATCAGTTCCTCTGCGTCTCCCACTTTTTTTACGCCTCTGCCCTTTCCGCCAATGTCCGGCTTCACGATCAGTGGATACGGGATGCCGGCCTCTTCGACCCTTTTAAGAATTTCCGCATCTGTTTCGCCGGGCGCAACAAGTATTGTGCGTGGATAATAAGCCGGGGGCATGATGTCATAAATCTTTTTCTTCGACTCCAGCAAAAAGCCGCCGTACTCAATGGTTGGATTGGAAGCGGAAAAAAAGAAGAGTGAACGTGCACGCAGGCAAAGCAGCAACCAGATAGGATATACGCAAAAATAAACGGTATGAAAGCTCCAGTATTCCCAATGCAATAAGCGAATGAAAAACGGGCGATGCATTAAACGTTGCCACCAGCTCATGCCCCGGCAATGCTTGTGTTCACAAAAACAATTTCTTCGTTGGAGCTGATGTCGTTCTTAATATCGAGGTATTGAAGGTTGGCGCGGTCAGCAGTGATGGCGGTAGAAGTAACGCTCACGGTAAATACTTTTCCATCGCGGTTCATAAGAAGGTCGTTGTGCGCATCTCCGTCGCCGGTGAACTGGTGAAAATGCAGGATCTCTTCCTGCGTTGGCGTGGGATGCTGCAGCAGCCAGTCTGCAAACCACTGCTTTCTTTTCGAGATCACTTCATCGTCGTATAAGGTGCAGGACGACCAGATATGTGCCCTGCTTCTGTCCATTTCTTTGGTGTGCTTGCGTGTACCATCCCACCGGCATTCGAATAAGCGGTCGCCATCCCAGATCACCGCAGTGAACGGCTCGATATTATCAAGATCAATAAAACGGAATGTGCCGTGAGGTGAGGTTGAGTCCAGCAGGTCTAACAATATCAATCCCCGGCTTCTGCGATAAGGCGGAGCAGGCTCATGCTTTATAAAGCCGCCGTTGAGGAATACCACGGCATTACCATTTTCATGGATCGCAAACCAGGTCCCCCCTGCATCTCCGTCTTTTGGAAAAAGAATGCGCCCGGTATTAAAAGTATGGGCAGCCGGTGCATGCGCAGCCGAACGCCAATGTTTTTCGTCACGATTGGAGGTAAGAATAATATTTTCTCTGGAAGGAATAAATGTTACTGTGCACATTGCTGCCTGTACTTGATGGTAGATGAGGCCACGCCAAACTCTTCGGGTAATTCGATGTCTGAAACTTCTGTGATGCCTACCCTTATCAATGCCATGTGATGAATAGTATGCTCGAGATTATACGCCACTTCCCGGTAAAAATTAGTTGCAATGGTGATCGGTGAAGCCTCATGCTCATCGTAACATGCTTCTAACTGAAGGTCTTTATTCTCCCTGTCTAGTCCCTGGCGTACTTCTGTTAACAGTCCGGATGCAAATTGTTTATCGGTTTCAATACGGATATCGCGCTGGCGTTGTTCATAATTCACCAATCCTTCGTCATACCCGTTTTCAAGGCACTGGAAGAGTTCTATGATATGACGGACGTGCTGACCAATAGTAGCGTTAAACAGCGTTCTGGAGGGCTGTACATATTGTTCCTGGCTCAATTGATCGAGAGTGGCCGACAACTGTACAAAGACGTTATTTACAGCTTGTTGTAATTGCATCGTTCGGATTTAATTTGCAAAATAAGGTTATTTCTGTTTTTGTTCGGCAAACCATCTTAAAAAAACTCGCAACTGTATGATAGACTGTGCAAAACAAGTGAATGATTACCCGGCCTTTTAATAGCAAGATAGATGCCATTAAGCACGGATTGGAAGAAGGATTAGGGGATTACACGGATAATGGTTTATGTTTTGACTAAGGAATCGGGGTCAGGCTTCGAGATGATGGTGTCTTAAAATAAATCGATTATCCGTGCAATCCGCTAATCCTTCTTCCAATCCGTGCTTTTCTTATTCTTATAATCATTACATCCTTATTTTTGGCGCAATAATCAACCAATCCTTATGCATGTTCCCACAATGGCTGAAATGATGGCTAATGGCGAGTCACCCGAGATCCTTTTCTGGGTAGGCTGTTCAGGCAGTTTCGATCAGCGTGCCCAAAAGATCACCAAGGCCTTTGCCACCATCCTCACCAAAGTAGGCATCAAATACGCCATCCTCGGCAAAGAAGAAATGTGCACCGGCGATCCCGTTCGCCGCGCGGGCAACGAATTTATATTCCAGATGATGGCTTACCAGAACATCCAGGTGCTGAACAATTACGGCATTAAAAAAATAGTGACCACCTGCCCCCATTGCTTCAACATTTTTAAGAATGAATACCCGGAGCTTGGTGGCACTTACGATGTAGTCCATCACACCAGTTTTCTGCAGCAGTTGATAGATGAAGGAAAGATCAGCCTCAAAGAAGGCGGCGCCTGGAAAGGCAAGCGGATTACTTACCACGACAGCTGTTACCTGGGCCGTGCAAATAATATTTATGAAGCGCCGCGCAAAGTGCTGGAAGCATTGGATGCAGAATTGGTTGAAATGAAAAGATGCCGCACCAATGGTCTTTGTTGCGGGGCCGGAGGCGCTCAAATGTTCAAGGAAGAAGAAAAAGGAAATACGCGCATTAACTGGGAACGCACCGAAGAAGCCATCAATACCGGCGCAAATGTGATCGCCGCCGCCTGCCCTTTCTGCAATACCATGCTTACGGATGGAGTTAAGACAAAGGAGAAGGAAGAAGAGGTACAGGTGCTTGATATTGCAGAGCTTATCAATAGCTCAATGTGAAAATTCGAAAATGGCTCAATTGCTCCCGCATTTTCAAATTGAGCCATTTTCAAATTTTCACATTTACCTTTGCTTCATGAACTTCGAATACAAACAACTACTCCCTGAAGATTTCGATGCCAACTCAAGGGTATGGATATACCAGAGCAGCCGCCTGTTTTCCATGGGTGAGGCTTTAGAAATCGAATCATTGCTGGAGCAGTTCATCGACCAATGGAATTCTCACGGCTCACCGGTAAAAGGATATGGCAATTTATTTTTCGGACAGTTTATAGTGCTGATGGCAGATGAAAGGGCATTTGGTGTAAGCGGCTGCAGTACAGACAGCTCAGTGAGGCTTATCAAACAGATCGAATCACGCTTTAATGTAAACATGTTCGACCGGCAAATGCTTGCATTCATCTTAAAAGATAAAATACAAATGCTGCCATTGCAGCAACTGAGCTACGCGGTGCAGAATAATTTTATCAATGCAGATACTCCCTACTTTAATAACCTCGTTCAAACAAAAGCAGAACTGGAGAATAGCTGGATCGTACCAGTGAAAGACAGCTGGCTGGCAAAAAGAATTCCATTAATTAGCAAATTCGAAAATGGCTAAATTTCTCAATGAAACAGCCAGTTCTTAATTGAGCCATTGAGCTATTTTCATATTTGCTAATTAAATTGAGCTATTTTCATATTGCTAATTATGCGGAAGTAGCTCACCTGGTAGAGCGACAGCTTCCCAAGCTGTAGGCAGCGGGTTCGAGTCCCGTCTTCCGCTCTCCATTTACCTCACGCCAATTCTGCGCGTTGTCAATCCTAATAATACGATCACTACTCCCAACCCGATGTGCAGGTAATTATCGTTGCCATTTACATGAAGAAAGCCTAATATTTTAGCCATTCCATCGGAGCCTATTGCACTAAGGCCAACGATGCCGATCAGCAGGTAAACAATTCCAAACAAGATCATAAAACCTTTAGCTGCCGCCGGCGCAGCAAGGGCCACCAGCACAAATAAAGCCCCGCTCACAATATGCACCATGTTGTGTGTGGAGTCCGCATGAAAAATAGCATCCGGAGAATCCCCTATGATCGGGTTGTTGATATAACCTAAAAGACCAACGGCAATAAAAATTACACCGATAAGAAGCGCTGCAGTTTTGGATGTCATAACATAAGTATTAAGAGTTAAAGAATGCTCTTTCTTACTCACTGCTATCCCTGCTTTTTCTTCATCATCTCCTTTATCTTCTGCTGCGCCTTAGGGTCCACTTTTTTCTTTTTAGGCGCATTGCTGAAATTGTAGGCAACTGTCAATCGGATATTCCTCGTCTGTGTAGAATTATAAGTCTCCAGGTTGAAGTTAGGAGCATACGTAAAACTGCGATTTTTTTGCTGGCGGAACGGATCAATAAAGTTAATGGTTGTTACCAATTGTTTGTTCAGCCATTTACGCTGGATGCCCAGGTTCATGCTGATGTTGCTTCTTACCGTTCCCTGCGGATTGGCAAACCGGTTGAAAGTAAAGCTACCGGTATAATTCCAGATGTCTTTCGGAATAAAGCTTGAATTGAGGTTGGATGAAAGCGAGCCGCCATTTCTATACCTGTTTACCGTACGGTCCCTCAGGCTGTATTGATTGTAAGTATAGCTGGCGCTCACATTAATGCGCAGCTTGCGCGAGATGGTGTAGCCAGACCAGGTGCTGGCCTCGTACTCAGTGCGGTTATTGATGTTCTGCCAGGTGATCTGCGTTTTGCCATCGGGCAGCAGGCTTCTCAACTGGCTGTAGATATCCTCGATGATATTGTATCCCAAACCAAAATTCAGGTAGAACTTCGGCTTGGTTTTTCCCACTACAAAATCCACGGTGTGCGCCATGGATGGCTTCAGGTAAGGATTACCAAAACGCAGGTTATACGGATCGCCATAATCAATGCTCGGGTTCATTTCCCAGATGCCCGGCCTTCGTATGGTGCGGCGGTATGCCAGTGAAACGTTCAGTTTGTCTTTCCAGTTCCTGTTGATGTTGGCAAATGGAAGCAGGCTCCAGTAATTGTTCAGCACTCCGTCCTGCATTTTGTACAGGTCGAATGCTACTTCTGTATTTTCTGCATTGATTCCCGCTGTTGCGCTGAACCCGGCAGAAAATACCTGCTTCACAGAAAAACGCAGGTTGGTGATGGTTTGGTTGAAACGAAAATCATTGCTAAGCAGATCGCTCTTTACCATAATGCCTTCCGGCTTTTTCAGGAAAGATGAATTGAGCACCACATGGCTGCTGGAAAAATTATAGAATGCACCGGTAGAAAAAAAAGTCTTTTTATTATCGAGCATTTTATCGTAGCTGCCCCTGAGATTGTACCCGTGATTCCAGGTATCGTTCAATTGCTGTTGTGTAGAATCACTGCCGGTAGGCGTATGATCGCTGTTGAGAAATTCCTGGAAGAAATAACGGTCGTTCTGGTTGTAGCTGTAATAAGTT
>JBAVMD010000265.1:0-2504 GCA_049689695.1 Chitinophagaceae bacterium
CGTAGAAATCTTGCTGCATATAGTAATTGTCAGGTTTTTTTAAATTATCCTTTTGACAAAGGATTTATTCCAATCGCCAATGCTTTGAACTTTGCTGTTATTGCAGGTGGCTTATTACCCGTTTGTGCATATGACTTAACTACTCCAGACCAGCCGAGATTAGAAACTATAGTTCATGCAATTCGCTGTTGCCATTATTCTGCGCATGATTTTTCCAGGAATACAGGCGAAGGAATTAATAACTTTTCGCGAATGAATATGCCTATCGAAATGGGAATGGCTGTATTTCATGCCCTTGACAGCCAGAGAAGCGAACACCGTTGCGCTTTTTTTGTTTCTACACCTAACGACTATAAAGCTTTTGCATCAGACCTCGCTGGTCTTGACCCCAAATGTCATGGTAACAACGAAATCAATGCCCTATCTGAAATGTATGATTGGCTCAGAAATATAGTGCCACGGCAACTTTTTAATTCTCAGCCTACAATTAAAATTGTAGAAAAGTTTAAAGAATTTATCCATAAAGTTTCAAATATTAATGGGTGCGGCGAGAATGGATGCGCTTCGCATGCAGAAACCCGAGAACTTATGTATCAGATATGTGCAGATAATAATTGGTGGGATTGGCGAGAAACCCGTTTAGGTAAAGAAGAATTTCCTGCTATTCCAATAGAATGGAAACATGCATGAGAAAACCGCCGTCCATGTAGAAATAAACGCCGGCAAATGCAACTATCTTAAATTACCGTTGTCATTTAAACTCACGGGGCCGGCGCAGCCGGACACGCCTTATTATAGCCATCGTTTAAAAAACTACTATGCTTAAAACTTATATCAAGCTCGCTTTCCGAAGCCTGGTGAAAAACAAAGTATTTTCCTTCATCAATGTTTTTAGTCTTGCCATAGGATTAACCTGCTGCCTGCTCATCTCCATGTACATCTACCAGGAGCTTAGCTATGATACGCAGCACAAATCCGGCAGCAGGCTTTACCAGTTGGGAACTACTTCTATACAGGAGGGAAAAGAAGACCGGTATGCCACTACGCCGGCGCCCATAGGCCCGATGATGCAGCAATCTTTCCCCGAGATAGAAAGCACGGTGCGGCTGATGGCCGCCTTCCAGGACGATAAAACACTTTTACAATACAAAGACAACAACAACGTAAGTTCGTTTTATGAAACGCAGGGATATTTTGCCGATTCCACTTTCTTCAGATTATTTTCATATCGCTTTAAAGAAGGTAACCCTGCTACTGCTTTAAATGATCCCACATCGCTTGTGATCTCAGATGAAATTGCCCGGAAAATTTTCGGAAAGGAATCTGCATTGAACAAGACTATTCACGTTAACAGCACCACAAATGGCCCGTTTGATTTTAAGGTAACAGGTGTATTTGTTCCGTCTGCAACACCTTCACATATAGACGCAAGATTTTTTATGTCGATGCAAAGCGGTGAAGTAGGCCCCTGGTTACGCCAGTTAACGGACATCGTAAACAATAATCTCTTTTTTACTTACCTGCTGCTCAAACCAGGAGCAGACCCTAAAAAGCTCGAGGCAAAATTTGAGGATTTCATTACAAAATATGCAGCGGCCGATCTTAAAGCATCGGGCCGCTGGCGCAAACAGTTTCTCACGCCGGTAAAAGACATTCATTTATATGCAAATACAAATGGGAATGTAACGCCTGTAGGAAATGTAAGTTACCTGTACATACTGGTGTCTATTGCCATTGTAACGCTGCTGATAGCCTGCGTGAATTTCATGAACCTTGCTACTGCGCGATCTTCTAAACGCGCAATGGAGATAGGCGTAAGAAAAGTAATGGGTGCCGAAAAAAGATCATTGGTGATACAGTTCCTTTGGGAAGCCCTGCTCATGTCGCTGGTTTCGTTCATCATTTCGCTCATATTCACAGCGCTGCTTGTTCCGCTGTTTCAAAAAGTATCGGGCAAAGAATTTACATTTTCAGGCGTGCAATACATTTACCTGTCGATCGGGTTTTTAATTATTACCATCATTGCCGGATTTATTGCTGGCTTGTATCCCGCTTTTTACCTGTCGGCATTCAACCCTATTAAAGTGCTCAAAGGCAAGTTCTCCAATTCACTTGCAGCCATTTCTTTCAGAAAGGTACTGGTGGTATTTCAATTTGTGATCTCGGTGGCATTGATCGTTGCGTCTATCACCATCAGCAACCAAATGAATTATGTGCGTAAAAAGGATCTTGGTTTTCAGAAAGACCAGCAGGTAGTAATTCCTTTGCGCACTTCTACTGCCAAGAATATATATCCTTCTTTTAAAAATGAGTTGCTGGCAAATCCTGCGGTTTCGCTCACGGGCGCTTCCATTTATTATCCCGGCATCAACAATGTAACGGATTGGCTTTTGTACAAGCAAGGCAATACGCCTGATCAGACGAAAACTGTATTCATCAATCATGTTGACAACAGCTATTTGCAGACGCTTGGCATTAAACCCGTAGCCGGCCGTTTATTCTCG
>JBAVMD010000266.1:0-4537 GCA_049689695.1 Chitinophagaceae bacterium
TTCGTAAAAATTGCATTTCTTATCCGTGTAATCCTGAAATCCTTCTTCCAATCCGTGATTCTTCTATGCTCCTTGATCGAGTTGTGCCTGCATACGCCTTACCCTATCTTCTAATTTCTCAGAAGTAAGTTCCTCCCGCATGCTATCAACCTTGATCGGGAAACAGAAAGGCGTTAATCTCTGCGGAAAAGTGATCACGATCTTTGAGCGTTGTATGCGCTCCAGCATATTACGCAGCCTTACCTCTTCCATTTGCTGCGCCATCACTTCGTTATAAGCCTGCCTTAATAAAAGGTTGTTCGGTTCATATTCGGCAAATACATTGAACAATAAACCGGCCGATGATTGCAGGTGCCGCGCTTTTTTATATTCGCCCGGAAAGCCCTGGAATATCAAACCTCCTATCACTGCAATATCGCGAAACTTACGCCGCGCCATCTCGGTAGCGTTCACACTTTTTTGAATATCCATGAACAGGTTATCGGGAGAAAAAAGATCATATACATTGCTGTCGTCAACAGGAATGATCTGGTCGCTCAACAACTCAAAGCCGTAGTCATTCATCGCAAAAGAAAAAGTGATCGGCGTGATCTTGCTGATGCGGTATGCAAGAATAGCAGCCATGGCTTCATGCACCAGTCTTCCTTCAAATGGATAAACAAAAAGATGATAGCCATCTTTCGTTTCGATGTGTTCTATCAGTAATTCGTTTGCTTTAGGAATATGCGAAAGGCGTTCCTGCAAAACAAAAAGCGGTTCCAGCGCTTTTACTTCTGCATCGTCTGCATTGCGGCTCAGCGCTTCATCAAGCTTTTCGCGCAGCTTTTTTCCAAGCGTAGCAGAGAGCGGCATACGGCCTCCCTGCCAACTGGGAACAATGCTTTTTTTGCCGGTTGCTTTTCGAACCAGGACCGTCATGTCTTTGATCATAATCAGTTCAAGATTCCGTCCTGCGAGCGTGAAATTATCACCGGGTTTCAATCTTGAAATGAACCATTCCTCTATAACACCGATGTATCCACCGGTCATGAAACGAACTTTCATCATCGGGTCGCTCACAATAGTGCCGATGTGAAGCCGGTGCCGCATGGCAGTGCGGCGGCTTGTAATGCGGTACAACCCATCTATGATCTCTACTTTTTTATATTCATCGTATTGCTGCAAGGCAGTGCCGCCTGCTGTAATAAATTGAAGTATCTCCTGCCATTCTTCGGGCAACAATTCGCGGTAGCAATAAGTAGCTATCACTTCTTTATAGATCTCATCGGGCCTGAAGCCTTCCGAAATAGCCAGCGTGCATAAATATTGTATCAGTACATCAAAGCACAGCAGCATAGGCTCACGGCTTTCGATGAACATTTCACCAATGGCTTCTTTCAATGCAGCCGCTTCTATTAATTCCAGTGAATGCGTCGGCAGAAAATAGATCTTGCTCACAGCATCCGGCTGATGACCACTTCTTCCTGCGCGCTGTAAAAACCGTGCAACGCCTTTAGGCGATCCAACCTGCACTACGGTTTCTACGGGACGAAAGTCTACACCCAGATCAAGGCTCGCTGTGCAAACCACTGCTTTCAATTTGCCTGTATGCAAAGCATCTTCCACCCATACGCGCAGTTCCTGCTCTATGCTTCCATGATGCAATGCAAGAGCGCCGGCAAGATCAGGGTCAAGCGTAAGCAATTTCTGGTACCACAATTCGCTCATGCCCCGGGTGTTGATGAAAATGAGTGTGGTCTGGCTTTGTTCAAGTATTGGCAGCACCTTATCTGCAAGCTTCAACCCGAGATGGCCTGCCCACGGATATTTTTCAATTTCATCGGGAATGATGGATTCTATCTCAACATTCTTAGGGATGTCTGCTTTAATAATATCACCTTTCGATTGTATGGGCGAAAGCAAAACATCACGTGCCTGGTCAAGGTTGCCGATGGTAGCGGAGATCCCCCACAGCTGGAGTGGAAGGAGCTTCGAGCCTTCTGCGCTCGCAGCTCGCAGCTCATCGCTCGCAGCCCTCAACCCTACCAACCGCGACACACCAAGCTCCACCTGCACGCCGCGTTTGCTGCCTAATAGCTCATGCCATTCATCAACAGCTATGATGCGAAGCGTTTTGAAAACTTCCGGATATCCTTTTTGCGCTAACAGAAGCTGAAGACTTTCGGGAGTAATGATGAGCACTTCGGGCATCTGCCTTTTCTGCCGCTGACGTTCATTGATGCTGGTATCGCCATTGCGAATGCCAACGCTCCAGTTCATGCCCAATGCTGCAATCACTTCTTCCATAGCGCGGCCTATATCTTTGGCAAGCGCACGCAGGGGAGTGATCCACATCAATTGCAGTCCGTTCTTTTTTTTCGACTTGTAATTTGTGGGATGTTCATTAATGAACTGGATAAGCGCCCCGAGAAAAACGGAATAAGTTTTACCACTGCCGGTGGGAGCGTTCACCAGGCCGCTCTTGCCATCTTGTATAGCTTGCCAGGTTTGTTGCTGAAACAGAAAAGGGCGCCGGTCATTTGCTTGCAGCCACTTCTCAATAACACCATATCCTTTTGTCTGCTGCAGGTCCATCAAAGTGTTTTCAGGTACTCAATAATTGCTTTGCGTTCTTCCGGGGTTAGTTTGTCGCCAAAATAATGACCATAATTCCCATAGCCCGGCACATCTGTATTATAAATGGAAGTGCCTCCGGGTTTGTCGTGAGCAGTGTACTTCCATCCACCTTTTGCGGTATCTATCTCAGGGTTTTCAAAACTTCTCGACCAATACTTAGGCCTGATCTTACTGTTGAGCATAGCTTCCAGCGTAGGCACAGAGCCATTGTGCAGGTAAGGAGCTGTTACCCAGATGCCATCAAGCGGAGGCGCTATGTAACCGTTGAAAGGTTCAAGGCGTGCCGGATGATCGCCCGTAGTGAACCAGCTTTTATTGAACCAGTTCAGAAATTGCGGGCTGGAATAATTGCTTTTAAACAGCAGTGAATCTGTTTTAATGATAGAAGCTGGTATCAGCAGGTTGGGATAAGTATCAACGTCGCCATACGTACCGTGGCATTTAGAGCAGTTTTTATCGAAAAGAATTTTCCCCTTCGGCAGCAAAGCCGGATTTATTTTGTACGGGTATGCAGGCGCCTCTATTGAGTAAATGTATGCCAGCACATCCGGCATGTGGCTGTCTACTTCAGCCGATTCCGTTGTGTCTTTCACGGTGAGCAGGTTGGACGCCATGAGGAACCTGCCAAAATCGCCGCGGCCAAATCCATTGTAGAACATGGCGTTCTTTTTCTTCAGCAGCCACCATGCAGGAACGTCTGTGATGACCACCTCTTGCGGAATTTCCAGCAGTGGCGTTTTGCTCCATTGAAACGTTAGCGGATCACGATGTGCGGCCAGCACGCCGGCTAAACGGTCTGCAGGGTTCACGCCTCTGATGGGCGTATTGATGAACGGGCCGATGGTCCTGCTCACCATGAAAAAATCAGAGGAGGCTTCGTATTGTTTGGGATTTGTTTTCTGCAGCAGCAATTGCGCATGCTCCAGCATTTTTGGATTGAGTTTCTGAAACAGCGAAAAATCAGAAAAGCTGTTACCCAGTCCAACGAATAGTTGATCATTGATCACCTGGGAATGGCATTGCAGGCAATTAGGCGCTACCAGCACCTCGCCATTGGAAGCTTTTACTGCTGTGTATTGATGCGGAATGTCTTTACTGAGACCTTCGCGCTGCGGGTAAACCGGTTTGTTTTTACCATTGCCAAGCAAGAAGAAATTGTAAGGCACGCCGCCCTTCACGTAATCGCCGGTGGTGAGGTATTTATAGCCTTTTTGCGCATCGCCGCCCAGTCTTTGCTTGCTCGGAGGAATGGGAACGGGCTTGTCTGGCAACCCAAACCTGTTGAAGGCAAGGCACACGATGACACCACAGATCACTAAAAAGGCTTTCTTCATAATCAACCAGCAATTTACGACCATTGTAAGAAAACAGGAAGCTTACATACAAAGGTTTTCATCGTAATTTGTTAAGTGTTTCCAGTATTTTCCCTGCAATCAGTTGATGGCCTGCTGCATTCAGGTGATTATCCAGCGGGTAAAAGTATTGCTGGTGATTAAGTTCAGGAAATTTTACGATGTGAATGCTCTGTCGCATATCATCCCCATAAGCTTTTGATTGCAATTCCCTTTCTACGGTCTCCAGCAAATGATGTTCGTATGCAGGATAACGATTGGTGTCGATAAGAATGATCCTGAGTTTATCGAAATTGAGACCACTATTTGCCAGGATCTGTAAAAATGCCTCAGCTGCGGGCTGCACATAATCCAGCGAACGCACCCACGCAAGCGGTTCTTTGTTCTTTTCTTTTTTTAAGAATTGATTGCGCACGTACATGCGCAGCAGCGTAAGCGTGTACTTGAACGGAAAATATGTTCTTGCCCGGCGATAACTTTTGAAAGTGCGGTCCAGCGTTTCCTGTGAACCTGAAGGAACATACCTGTGCTTTTCCAGGAACGCTTTGTTCTCCAACCAGTCGTTGTAG
>JBAVMD010000267.1:0-4396 GCA_049689695.1 Chitinophagaceae bacterium
GTCCTTTGTTGATTGCGCAGCAGTCCGGTAAAGGACATTACTCCCAAATTATCAGTCATGCTTAAATTACCTAATGAGTCCATAAAATGGATAGCCGTTCTCATAATAGCGCTTATGCCTGCATGGAGCATAGCTCAAACAGAAATGGACGCCATCATGATGAACAAAAAACAATTCTGCAACGGTCTTCTGTACAACTATTCCTCCTGGGATAATTACTGGGAGGGCACGTTCAAACGCGATAACGAAAACCTGGGGACCGTTTCAACCAAATCGGTCATGTACATGGCCAACTATGGCATTACGGATAAGCTTAACATTATGGCCGGCGCTCCTTATGTGTGGACGAAAGCTACTGCAGGAACACTTACTGGAGTAAAAGGCGTGCAGGACCTTTCCGTATTCGTGAAATGGAAACCTGTATCCAGATCTTTCGGAAAAAATAAGCTGTCTTTATTTGCTATCGGCGGAATATCTACGCCTTTGTCGGACTACGTGATAGATTACCTGCCGCTTGCGATAGGCATGGGCTCAACCAATGTTACCGCAAGAGGCATGCTCGATTACCAACGCGGTAAATTCAACATCACCGGTTCTGCAGCATACGTATGGCGCAGCAATGTAAAGATTGACAGGGATTCTTACTACGATACGGAATTCCATCTTACCAATGAAGTTCAGATGCCCAATGCATCACATTACCAGTTGCGCGCAGGCTATCGGGGCAAATACCTGCTGGCAGAAGCACTGCTCACTAAGTGGACCACTTTAGGCGGCTTTGATATATCGAAAAACAACATGCCATTCCCGAGCAACCGCATGAACGCAACCATGGCAGGAGTGAGCTTTAAATACACCTTGAAGCAAATGCCGGGGCTTTCATTGCTTGCCGGCGCCAATTATACTGTTGCAGGCAGGAACGCGGGACAGTCAAAAGCATTCAATGCCGGAGCATTCTATGCTTTGTATTTTGGTAAAACAACAAAGCAATCAAGCAATTAAAAATATTTATATGAAAAGGATCCTTTTATACATAATCATTGCAATCGCAGGTGTGGTGGCATTGGCATCATCCTGTTCCAAGCGCATTTCGGAAAGAACAGCGGGTATTGCACCACTCACTCCTGCAAAAACAGATATCAATGCAGGCACGTGGAAGCCGATATTGCTCACATCTGCTACTGAATTTCCGGTAGCTGCGCCTGCAGCAACCAATACACCGGATTATATTGCGCAGATCAATGAAATAAAAAGCTTTCAGGAAACATTAACCGAAGAAGAAAGAAAGGCTGTTGAGTACTGGAGCGCGGGCGCTGTATTGCGCTGGAATGAAATTCTGCGTGAGCTGGTTGCAAAACATAACCTGCCGCCTTATCAGAATGCTGATGGAACTTATCCGGCGCCCAATGCCAATAATCCTTTAGCCTATCCTTTGTTTCCTTTTGCCAACCCTCCATATGCGGCCAGGGCATACGCCTATGTAAGCACAGCGCAGTATGATGCATTGGTAGCAGCATGGCATTACAAAAAATTATACAACCGTGCCGCACCTTACACGGTTGATGCCACGGTTAACTCACTCATTCCAAAATCCGATCTGCCTTCATATCCTTCAGAAGATGCAGTGGTTGCAGGTGCTGCCACCGAAATGCTCAAGCTTCTGTTTCCGGGCGACCAGGATTATATACAAATGAAATCAGAAGAACACAAGCGCGCACGCATTATTGCAGGAGCCAATGTACGGAGCGACATTGAAGCCGGCGAAGCCTTAGGTAAAGCCGTTGCTCAGAAATTTGTTACGAGAGCAAGAAACGATAGGGCAGGAGCAGCGGGCGGAACTCCCGCTATCTGGGCGCAAATGGAGCAAGATTGCATAGGGAAAGGAGAAAAGCCCTGGATAAGCCTTGAAACACCAAAAAGACCTCCCATGCTGTGTTTATTTGGAAAAGTAAGGGCCTTCCTTTTTGACTCCGCTACTATGGTAACGCAGATACGTCCTGACTTTCCACCGTCTACTTCATCGAAGCAATTCAAGGATGAAACGGATGAAATATTATATTTCAGCCAAAACCCTACAAGGGAAAGAATGCGCATTGTGCATTTCTGGGCAGATGGAGTAGGTACCTCAACACCAGCCGGACATTGGAACTCCATAGCAGCTGAGGATTTTATAAAACAGAACTTTAGTGAAGTAAGATGGGCGAGGAATATGGCCTTGCTGAATATGTCTTTGATGGATGCAGCCATTGCGTGCTGGGATGCGAAGTTTTTTTATTTCAATCCACGTCCGTCAACTACTGACCCACGAATAAAAACACTGACCGGCGTGCCTAATTTCCCGGCCTATATTTCCGGGCATTCAACTTTCAGCGGCGCGGCTGCCGGTATACTTTCCTATATTGTTCCGGGAAGGGCTACTGAATATAATGATATGGCAACTGAAGCATCCATGTCGCGCATTTACGCCGCCATTCATTACCGCAGCGATTGTGAAAAAGGATTGGCATGCGGAAAGAAGATCGGTGATTTTGCGATACAAAGAGCAAAAACAGACGGAGCTGATAATTAACACAGCACTGTCACTATAATAAGCCACTTGTTATTATGCCGCCAGCCAAACCGGTATTGCGGAATAAAGCAAGTGGCTTAATTTTTTTTCAGCAGAGAATTATTTACGATCTTTTCCAGCACTTCTTCTTTCTGGTATTTGCTGATAGGCACCTGGTGTTGCTGCACATGTAATATATTTCCTTCGATAGAGTTGATTTTGTCGATAGCAACAATATACGATTTGTGCGTTTGAATGAATCTTTGTGGCGGCAACTTCTCCTGCAAAGCCTTCAAGGTGGAATGCGTGATCAGCTTTTTATTTGCAGTATAAATCCCAATGTAATTTTCCAGCGCTTCAATAAAAAGTATTTCATCGAAGCGGATTTTTTCCAGCTTGTTATCAGCCTTTACAAAAAGATGGTCCTGTTCCGGTTCTGCTGCTGCATTCAATTTGAAATGATCATACGCTTTATTAGCAGCTTTCAGGAAACGTTCAAACGAAATAGGCTTTAAAAGGTAATCCAGCACCTCAAGCTCAAATCCCTGCAGTGCATATTTATCATAGGCCGTGGTAAAGATCACTTTAGGCGGTGAAGGTAAATTCTTCAGCAATTCAATGCCCGTCATGTATGGCATTTCGATATCCAGGAACAGCAGGTCTACGCTCTGCTTCTTTAGCTCGGAATTAAGTTCGAGCGCATTTTCACACACTGCTGCCAGCTCCAGGAAATCTATTTTTTCGATATATCCCTGCAAGCCCTTGCGCGCCATAGGCTCATCATCCGTAACAATGCATCTGATCTTCACAAAAGAATTTTTAAAGAGGCCACAAATGTATCACCGGTTTTTCCTGTAAGCAACTCATGCCGCTGAGGGTAGAGCAAGGCAAGCCTTCTTTGCAGGTTCTGTAAACCAATGCCACCTGTTTTACCAGGAATTGCAAGCGCAGGAATTGTATTCTTCACTTCAAATAAAATTTCCTTTTCATTCCCCGAAGCCGATATGCTGATCTGTTCGCCAGCATATTTAAAGGCGTTTTCTACCAATGGTAAAAATAAAAGCGGGTATACCTTTTGACCGTTCAGGCTATCGCTGATGTTTACATCAAGTTTCAGCTTTTCAGAGCTCCGTATTTTTTGCAGCGCAATGAAATTCTGCAGGTGCTCCATTTCCTGGCTGATAAGTACTGTCTGTTGCTGATCGTACAATTGATAACGCAACAGGTCTGAGAACTTCTCTACGCTTTTCTTGGCAGCAGCCACGTCTTCATCCATCTGGAAATAGATGGTGTTAAGCGCATTGAACAGGAAATGCGGATGATACTGCGCTTTCAGAAATTTAAGTTCTGTGTCCAATTGGTCGTTCCGCATTTTTTCCATTTGCACCTGCTGCTCATAAAAAGCGTGCAGGTAAGTGTTGCCTCTTGCAATGGCATAGTAAAGCAACAGATAGAGCATGGGTATCAGGTTGATGTTTACCAGGTCGTACAACTGCAGGCCATCATCAGTAAGCGCAGCCATGGGAACGGCTGTGCTGTTCAATACCAGCATACAAAAGAAATATACGGTAAGAAATTCTTTTAGAATGCGTGTTCCCGTTAGCCTGCCGGTTTGCGTGCGGCTGAAGCGCCTTACAAAATAATTGATGATGAAGGCAAACAGGTAGCTTACCACAATGGTAGTAGCTATCTCTATCGCGTTAATGCTCCAATGCCGCTCCCAGAACTTTGTGTCGGAAATAATATCGTTCACCAGTCTCAGGCTGGTGTAGATTACCAGGCCAAACAGCAGCGGGAAAATATAGTTGAACCAACGATTCATGAACCTGAAATTACACCAATAGGTTG
>JBAVMD010000268.1:0-4837 GCA_049689695.1 Chitinophagaceae bacterium
AAAATATAGGGCTGCTCTATAAGGCTCCTGTTTGCTTCGCGTTCCTGTAGCAAGGTTATGTTGCGAACTGTTTCATAACTGTGGCCGTACATGCGTTTGTATTCATCCGAAATGCTTTCGCTTACTGTATAACCATTGGCGAAATGCGGAAGGCATACCCGCTCCAGCTTCTTCCATGTTTTATAGATCGTGGGCCGCGCAATGATCTCAGGAAGTTCGCAAAACAATTCATGCGCATCGTACACTCTTTTTTTATTACGCAGCTTTGACACCAGCAGGCAGGGCAAAACTGCATCGAGGTCGATAGCGCATACTGCATCGAATTTCAGGAACAGTAATCTGAAAAAAGCTTTCAGGTGAAACTCTGCATAAAAAAGCTTTCCTTTTTTAAAAAAGCAGTTGATCTGTTTCTGTTGATAAGAGAGCGCAGCTGGCTTTTTGCTGCTGCGGATATTGGTCCCTATTAATATCGCTTCATACCCGTTTGCCTGAAGCGAATGGCAAATGCGTTGCATGCGCTGGTCGTACTTCAGGTCATTGGTAATAAGAAAAGCGATTGTTTTTTTCATTCACTAAATAATATATCTCACCACTTCGAATGCTTCAGCGTACTGCGCACCCATCTGCACTCCCCGCACGGTGGCAAGAGAAACAACAAAATGCTCGTTCACATACGAGCGGTGCAATTGGGATTTATAGCAAAGGAGCGCCTGTACTTTCTTATCAAGCTGATGTTTTTCCAGCTTTACAAATGCACGTGTGTTGAAGCTTACATTGTTCCAGGGCATTTCGTAACCCAGGATGGAACAGTTCTTAAAAGCGCGAAGCCCTTCTTCGCTGATCACCTGGTGGTCCTGGTGAATATCTGTGGGGGAGGGAACAAATACAAGGTCTGGCTGGATGTTGTTACGCAATTTTATCAGGTCTTCCAGTATCTGTTGCCGTGTTTCCTTAAAACGTCTTACATCATAATCCCAGAGAATAAGGTTTTGCTGCGCGATGCCCAGCACTTTTGTTGCGTTCTTTACTTCGGTTTCAAGTGCATCGGGTGGCCAGTCGGCCGGCAGCGACCGCCTGCAGGTAGATGCGGCCAGGTAAAAAATATCGGGCGTTTCTTCGGCATACCTCGCAATGGTGCCGCCGCAACCCAATTCTCCATCATCGGTATGAGGCGCAAGAATGAGTATTCGTTTTTTCATGTCGGTTATTCAGGCTTCTTGTTTGTTTGGCCAATCTTGCGGGCGGGTACTCCTGCCCAGGTTTCTCCGGCGGGTACCTGTTCCAGCACCACGGCGCCGAGCCCAACGGTAGCCCCAGGGCCTATGCTTGTCTTTTGAATAATACCCGCGTTGGGAGCGATCCATGCATGGTCGCCTATCACGCAGCTCCCGCCGATCATGGCGTGGGCTATCACCAGGCAATGCCGGCCAATTTGTACGTTATGGGCAATATGCACCAGGTTATCGATCTTGGTGCCGTCTCTGATAACAGTATCTCCCAGGGCTCCACGGTCAATACAGGTATTGGCGCCTATTTCCACTCCGTTTCCGATGACTACTCCGCCGGTGTGCTCAAATTTCAGCCATTCTTTGTCTTCGCCGGGCTGGTAGCCAAAGCCATCGGCCCCAATAACGGTGCCTGCATGTACTGTAACATCATTACCAAGCTTCACTCCATCGTATAAATAATTATTACCGTAGAGTATGCTGCCTTTGCCTATGCTGCACCTGCCCACAAAGGTATTAGGACCGACATAAGTTTCGGGGTGAATCTCCGCTTCTGGGTGAATTACAGCAGTAGGGTGCGCACCCCAGGCCGGGCGGTTACGGAAAAAGCTTGCCAGAATAGTCACCGCCGCCAGCCGGCTATCGTTCACAAAAACTACCGTTTTGGCTACAGGCACATTCAATCCTTCCGGTGCCGGCAGCGGAAGAATAAAAAGAGGGGCTGGATTTTCTGCAATGAACGAGTTTATGTCCTTCGGCTGCGTTCGCATCCATACCAGACTCATATCGTCAGCTTCCTCTGCCGGTTTCACCTGGCTGATGATAACATCATGGCTGCCAAGGACAACGGTTTCCGGCCCCAGCACGCCGAGCATTTGTTTCACGCTAACGCGGATCGGTGACATAATGAGGGTCAAAGATGAGGAAATTGTTTATTAGTTTATTGGTTTATTGGTCATTAGGTTGAGTCATTGGTCATTAGGTCATTGAGTCATGGGCGATTTTGTTTCTGTCTGATCTCCTGTTGATTCAATGACTTAATGACTTAGTGACCTAATGACCATGCAATGTCCAGCGGAAAATGGCTCCTTTTTGAGCCAAATAAACCAGTAAACCGATAAACTAATAAACAAAATTCCCTTACCTTTGCCGCCACATTTAAATTGGGATGCCTTAAAAAAAGTTTGAGATGCCGTATTTAACTAAAGAAAAGAGATCAGAATTTTTCACAAATTACGGTGGCGCCGCCACTAACACGGGTTCTATTGAGGGACAGGTTGCATTGCTTACTGAACGTATCAACCGCATTTCTGAGCATTTGCAAGCCAACAAAAAAGACTTCTCCACCCACCGTGGCCTTATGCAGCTGGTTGGTAAGCGCAAGCGCCTGCTCACATACCTGAGCAAGCATAACCTGCAAGGCTATCGCCAATTGATCGAGAAATTAGGTTTGAGAAAATAAAGATGCTTTAAATCACTTTGATTCCCAACTTAGAAGGTTGGGAATTATTGTTTAAAGCGGAAACCCCTGTAGTCCCCTTCTCCTCATACTTCTGAATATAGGACCCGAATAAATTAAACAGTATGTTATCACAACCAATTAATATCACTTTCGATATCGGTGATGGCCGCATGGCTTCACTCGAGACCGGACGTCTGGCCCGTCAGGCCGATGGCTCTGTCACTGTTCGCCAGGGCAACAGCATCTTACTGGCGACCGTAGTAGCTAACCGCGAACCAAGAGAAGGACAGGAATTTTTTCCCCTGACCGTGGATTACATGGAAAAATTTGCATCGGCTGGCCGTATCCCCGGCTCATTCTTTAAGCGTGAAGGCCGCCAGAGCGAATATGAAATATTGATCAGCCGTCTTATAGACCGCGCTCTTCGTCCACTTTTTCCTGAAGACTATTTCTGCGATGTACAGGTAATGGTCACACTTATTTCAAGCGATCCTGAAGTATTGCCCGATGCAATGGCCTGCCTGGCCGCTTCAGCAGCCCTGGCTGTTTCTGATGTTCCTATCAAAGAGGTCATTTCAGAAGTACGTGTGGGAAGAATAGATGGGCAATTCGTTATCAATCCTACCCGGTCTCAAATGGCCAAGGCCGATATGGACTTTATGGTAGCCGCTTCTGAAAAGAACCTGGTGATGGTAGAAGGTGGCGCTAAAGAATGCAGTGAGGAAGATCTTGTAAAGGCATTGGAAATGGCGCACGAGGCCATCCGTATTCAGATCAAGGCGCAGCACGAGCTTCGCGCAGCTGCCGGTGTAACCGGAAAAAGAGAATATACCAAACCTGCACATAAAGAAGAATTGCAGCAAAAGGTGATTGCCTTTGCAAAAGATAAGGTTTACCAGATCTGCCGTTCTGCTTCTCCCAAATCAGTTCGCAGGGATGAGCTGGACAAGATCAAACAAGAGTTGATTGACAGCCTGGGCGAAGACCCTGCTGATGAAGACAAAAAGCTGGTAAAAAAATACTATGAAGACCTGAAGTGGGAAGTAGTGCGCAATATGATCCTGGACGATAACTTCCGCCTTGATGGCCGAAACCTGGAGCAGGTTCGCCCACTGGATATGGAAGTAGATTTTTTACCTACCCCGCACGGTGCAGCGCTTTTCACAAGAGGAGAGACCCAATCTATTACTACAGTTACTTTAGGTACTCCGCTGGACGAGTTGCTTGTAGAAAGCGCAGCAGTATCAGACTATACAAAATTCATCCTGCATTATAACTTCCCTCCATTTTCAACGGGAGAGGTAAAGCCATTGCGTGCCCCCGCCCGCCGCGAGGTAGGTCACGGCAACCTGGCCATGCGCTCATTGAGGCAAATGATGCCTGGCAATGATTATCCTTATACCGTGAGGGTAGTAAGCGATATCCTGGAATCTAACGGATCTTCTTCTATGGCCACAGTATGTGCCGGTTCACTGGCGCTGATGGATGCAGGCGTGCCTTTTCCAAAGCACGTGAGTGGTGTAGCCATGGGATTGATCACGCGTGCGTCTGATGGTAAATACGCAATTCTTACCGACATTCTTGGTGATGAAGATCATCTTGGCGATATGGACTTTAAAGTAACAGGTACCCGCGAGGGCATCTGCGGTGTGCAGATGGATATTAAAATAGACGGACTTAGCATGGACACGATGCGCCAGGCATTGGCACAGGCCCGAAATGGCCGGCTGCACATACTGGATGCAATGTACGCCTGCCTTCCGGAGGCACGTGCTGAAGTGAAGCCGCATGCACCGAGAATGGTGAAACTGTTTATCGACAAAGAATTTATTGGAGCTGTGATCGGGCCACAGGGAAAGATCATCCAGGAAATCCAGCGCGAGACTGGTACCACCATCAATATAGAAGAAGTAGGCAACCAGGGCGAAGTGAGCATCTTCTCACCTGCCAAAGAAGGTCTTGAAAAAGCAGTGGCCTGGGTAAAAGGCATTACTTCTTTGCCGGAAGTAGGAGAGGTGTATGAAGCAACGGTGAAATCTGTTATGCCTTATGGTGCGTTTGTCGAATTCCTTCCCGGAAAGCAAGGCTTGCTGCACATCAGTGAGGTGTCGTGGAAGCGTTTGGAAACCATGGAAGGTGTGTTGAAAGA
>JBAVMD010000269.1:0-1774 GCA_049689695.1 Chitinophagaceae bacterium
CCAATGCCCTTGCCTATCATGGTTTGCAGGGCATAGATCCTTGCGATCTCTATATTAGGCAGCTCACCCAGTATTTCGGGGCCGGTTGATTCGCGCAGCCTGGCATAGCCCGCCACCTTTCCCAACACTTCAGCTACAATAAAAATATTGGAAGGCGCTCCTACTTCCTGCACCAACCGTTCATAAGTGAACTGCTCGGTCATGAATTTTTCCATATCCTCGGCAGTATTCTGTTCCGCGAAGGATTCCAGGAAGGTGCGACGGCTCAATTCCGCTATCATGGGTGCGTCTTCTTTTGTCGCAAATCTTACGTTTACCTGCTGTGCTGTATCCATAAAAAAGATTCAAAACGAATTACGGATTTTTTTTGCGGCCGTTCAAATATGCTGACTGGAAAAATTTGTCGCAGATGATGGTAATTTCGTCGCGCACATAAAAACAAAACATTGGTTCTCAGCGCGTTTAACGTGTGCGACGAGCATTACAGATACTTCTACCGGTGTGCTAACAAATCGCCTTTCGATACCCCCATCTTTGACCCACACTTCACAAAAACAATCGCAACATGACAACAACTAACAACAACCGTTTACTGGCAGCAGGCAGCATACTGCTGGTTGCAGGGCTGGGTATTGCCTACATCAGTTTCATCGGGAATTTTCTTGAATACGCCTTTAATATGTTCTACCTGGCCAACAAGACCACGAACGATTACCTGACCATTGTACCGCATTAATCAATTATCAATAAAACAAAAACAATCATGAAAAAGATCATTTTAATTCTGTTAAGCGCCATTATCACTACTGCATCCATTGCACAGTCAGGCAATGCCGATGACCAGGCCATTCAAAAAATTGTTACCACTATGGAAACAGGCTGGGCGCAAAAAAGCGGCGAAGTATTCTCGTCTGTATTTGCCGATGTGCATGATTACATTGTATGGAACGGCTATTATTTTCCCGGAATGAGCCGCAAGGCAAACGCTGCCGGGCACCAGGATTTATTCAGCGGGGTTTACAGAACTTACGATGTAAAGTTCAAGATCGATAAGATCCGTTTTGTAAGGACCGACCTGGCGCTGGCGCATGTGTATGGAGGCGGTTATGAGAAAGGCCAGGCTGTGCCCGAAAATCCTACCGTGCTTATGACCATGCTGCTCGAAAAGAAAGATGGTAACTGGAAAATAATTTCTTTCCACAATCTTGACCTCGAAGCTTTTGAGAACAAAGCAACGGCTGACAGAAGCCCTATGCCGTTAAATGTAATGTATGCAGGCTGGTACAAAAAATAGCCATACTTTAGAAATTGATTATCTTAATTCAACATGCGCCCCGCTAAACCGATACTGATACTGCTTGCCGCCTGCTGGTGCTTTGCCGCTCAGGCACAAGTTACCACGAATGTTTACCGGGCAGATTCGATCACACCTATTCACAACCTGCAGGCAAATACCCTGCTGTTAGTGGATTCATCCAACAAAATTCCTGCTGACCTGATCACCAGCGGAAATCTGGACAGCAGGTTTCAGCCACTGCCCGATAATAAAAAAATCACAGGAGGCATCACATACTGGATGCGCGTAAATATCACCAGCGCCACCGGCTTTAATAACTGGTGGCTGCTGGTATTAAAAGGAAATGAAGGATACTATGCGCAGCATGGGATTGTAGATGCATGGCAGGTGGCCAGTAAACAATCAAACAAGCCAGGCGCGGTTCATATTGGAAGATCAGGGTTACATGTACCGAGGTCGCAGAAAATAGTAAAGGAG
>JBAVMD010000270.1:0-9486 GCA_049689695.1 Chitinophagaceae bacterium
TCCATACACCGCTGCCAATATCGCCGTAGGCAAACAAAAGGTAGCGCGCTACCCATGCAGCCATTCCTATCAGCAGCATTTTTTTCACGCCAAGGCGAACGAAGAACAGCGGCATCAGGAAAAGGAAAATGGTTTCAGACATTTGCCCCATCGTCATCTTTGCGGCAGCGCCTTCCATCTTCAATTCGTTCAGGTAAATATTTGTATTCTGGTAATAGAATGCAAGCGGAATGCAAATGAGCAGGGAGGAAAGAAAGAACACGAAAAAATTTCTGTCTTTAAGCAGGCTTAGGGCATCCAGGCCAATGATCTCGCCTACCGTGGTCTTGGTGCCGGCCTTTGGCGGCGGTGTGTTCGGCAGTGTAAAGCTGTAAAGCCCCATGAGAGCAGAAACCGCTGCGCCCAGCATAAAAGTATTGCTGAGAGAAGCTTTCTTTTCCCAGGCAAGCCAGCCAATCAATAACCCCGCCGCAATCCATCCGATAGTGCCCCAAACGCGAATGAACGAGAACTGCTTTTCAGGACTATTCATTTGCCGGAAAGAAACTGTATTTACCAGCGCGAGGGTGGGCATGAAAAGGATCATATACACCAGCAGCACCGGGTAAAAGCTTGAAAAATCATTTAAAGTAGATATATAATACAGCAGGGCTGCGCCTATAATATGCAACACCCCTAAAATTTTCTGGGCAGCAAAGAAACGGTCTGCAATAGCGCCGATAATAAAAGGAGCAATGATGGCGCCTAAAGCCTGGGTGCCATAAGCCAACCCTACCTGAACATCTGTAACACCGGGAATGGTAAATAAATAAGTTCCCATAGTCACGAACCAAGCGCCCCAGATAAAAAAGTTCAGAAACATCATCAATGAAAGCTGTACATATGTGCTTGATCTCATTCAGGATTCATTTTATTGATTAGTAGATAAAGTCCGGTGGATATGATGTAGTGGAACTATGAGAGCCTGGAAGCGCAACGGCATGCATCATCGTTAGTTTGATTTATAAGCCCGCATAAATCTAAATTTTTTTTGCAACAAAAAACAAATAGCCAATTAATTGATTCACTATTTTGTTTTTATTCATCTTTGTTGAATCTTTATTAAAGAACTTATATTTAGGCTGCGCTATTCAACTTAACTATTCATGGGAAATCTCCAGGTAAAAGTCCAGTCAAAAAAGTACGACGCTATTATTGTAGGTTCAGGCGCTGGCGGTGGCATGGCAGCTTATATGCTTGCCAATGCAGGCCTGAAAGTTTGCCTGCTCGAAGCAGGCCCTATGTACGATCCCGCCAAAAATGTAATGCAGCTAAAATGGCCCTGGCAGTCGCCGCGGCGCGGTGCCAGTACCAGCCTCCGGCCTTTTGGCGATTTTGACGCCTGCTATGGCGGATGGCAGATAGAAGGCGAGCCGTATACACAGAAAGATGGTACGCAGTTCGACTGGTGGCGTGCGCGCATGCTGGGCGGACGTACCAATCACTGGGGACGCATTTCACTTCGCTTTGGGCCGGATGATTTCAAAAGAAAAACACTAGATGGGTTGGGCGATAACTGGCCCATTACTTACGATGATATCAAACCGTATTACGACCGCCTGGATAAGCTGGTAGGTATTTTCGGATCAAAAGAAAATCTGCCGAACGAACCCGATGGCGTTTTTCTGCCGGCGCCCAAGCCAAGGCTGCATGAGCTGATGATCAAAAAAGGAGCTTCCACCGCAGGTGTTACGGTGATCCCTTCACGCTTATCTATTCTTACCAAAAAGATCAATAACGACCGCGGTGTTTGTTTCTATTGCAACCAGTGCGCAAGGGGCTGTACGGTGTATGCAGACTTTTCATCTTCATCCGTACTGGTGAACCCGGCATTGAAAACAGGCAATGTTGATGTAATTGCCAATGCAATGGCGCGGGAAGTAGTTACCGGCAGCGATGGAAAAGCTACCGGAATATCCTACGTGAGCAAAGACGATATGCAGGAATACCAGGTGAATGGCCGCGTGGTAGTGCTGGCCGCCAGCGCCTGTGAAAGCGCAAGGCTGATGCTTAATTCAAAATCATCCAGTCATCCTAATGGCATTGGCAACTCAAGCGATGTGGTAGGCAAATACCTGCACGATTCTACCGGTGCTGCCATGGGAGGCATACTTCCGCAACTGTACGGAAGAAAGCGGTATAATGAAGATGGAGTAGGCGGCATGCATATCTATTCTCCCTGGTGGCTTGATAATAAAAAGCTGGATTTCCCCCGCGGATACCATATTGAATATTGGGGCGGCATGGGCATGCCTTCTTATGGTTTTGGCTGGGGCATAGAAGGAAGCAATGGTAAATATCCCGTGAATGGAAAAACAAAAGAAGCCGGTGGATACGGCGCTTCGCTGAAAGAAGATTACCGCTACTTCTACGGTGCAGGTGTTGGCATGGCGGGAAGAGGTGAAGCCATTGCACTGAAAGAAAATTATTGCGAGATAGATCCCAACGTAGTAGATAAATACGGCATTCCCGTGCTGCGGTTTAATTATAAATGGAGTGACAACGAGGTGAAGCAGGCGAAGCACATGAAAGAAACATTCAGGGAGATCATGCACAACATGGGAGCTATCATTACCTGGGGCGATGACGGACCTGAAAACAATTACGGGCTGGAAGCGCCGGGCCGCATCATTCACGAAGCCGGCACTGTGCGTATGGGCAATGATCCCAAAACTTCTGCACTGAACAAATGGAACCAGGCGCACGATTGCAAGAACCTGTTTGTAATGGACGGCGGCGCATTTGTTTCGCAGGCAGATAAAAACATTACCTGGACCATCATGGCGTTGTCTATGAGAGGTTCGGAATATATTGTTGAGCAACTGAAGAAGCAGAATTTATAGCCATCAGAACAGCCATCAGGCCATTAGAACATCAGGGTGTCAATCCATCAGGTTCAATGGCCAGATGGCTAATGGCCGATGGCTAATAACACCTAATAAACCAATAAAATGGACAGACGCAAATCCATTAAAGCCCTTGCCGTTGGCACGCTCTCCGCCGGTGTAATGCTGGAGGCATGCAAGAGTCCCGATAAAAAAGCGGAAGAGCAAAAACAAACTGGTGAACAGAAGCCGGCCATCGACCGGCAACCGCAGGAAGCAGCTTTGGAAAAAGCTTTGAACGAACAGCAGTTCTTCAATGAGCATGAGATGGCCACTATTGCCGTGCTCAGTGATATCATCATTCCTAAAGATGATGTATCCGGCAGCGCAACGGATGCAAAGGTGCCTGACTTCATAGAGTTCATTGTAAAGGATATGCCGCAGCACCAGGTGCCTATGCGTGGTGGCCTGCGCTGGCTGGATGTGCAATGCATGAAGCGATATGAAAAAGCATTTAAGGATTGCAGCGATTCACAGAAAATAGAAATGGTAGACGCCATAGCCTACCCAGCAAAAGCAAAACCTGAAATGAAACAAGGTGTTGCTTTTTTCAACCTCATGCGCAACCTCACTGCCACTGGTTTTTATACCTCACAGATAGGTATAAAAGATATCGGCTACGCAGGCAATAAGCCAAACGAATGGAAAGGGGTGCCGGATGATGTACTGAAACAATATGGACTGGCGTATAGTGAGAGGGAATTAAGGGAGTGTATTTAGGCGATGTGAGAAGTGAGTTGTGAGTGGATGCAGGTTACAACTCACCACTCACTGCTGACTTCTCACAAAAAATAAATCAGACTTACATGAACAGAAAACTAAGAATGGGCATGGTAGGCGGTGGAAAGGATGCCTTTATTGGCGCCATACACCGCATAGCGGCCAACATGGATGGATTGATTGAACTAAGCTGCGGTGCGCTCAGCATTAACCCCGAGGTGGCAAAGGATTCCGGCAAATCATTATTTCTGCCGGAAGACAGGATATATCTCACCTATGATGAAATGATCACAAAGGAGAGCGCATTGCCGGCGGATAAAAGAATGGATTTTGTAACGATCGTCACGCCCAACTTCGCGCATTTTGCGCCCGCCATGATGGCGTTGGAGCATGGCTTTCATGTGTTGATAGAAAAGCCAATTACATTCAACCTGGATGAAGCAAAGCAATTGAAACAAAAGCTTGAACAAACGGGCCTGATGCTTTGCCTCACACATACTTACTCGGGCTATCCCATGGTAAAGCAGGCGCGCTCGATGATAAAAGAGGGAGTGCTGGGAAAAATCAGGAAAATTTTTGTGGACTATCCGCAGGGTTGGTTAAGCAAGCTGAGTGAACGTGAAGGCAACGCACAGGCAGCCTGGAGAACAGATCCTAAAAAGAGCGGCAAGGCTGGCGCCATGGGCGATATCGGTACGCATGCTGCACATCTTGCAGAATACGTTTCCGGGTTAAAGATCACTAAGCTTTGTGCCGACCTGAATATAGTAGTAGAAGGAAGAGCATTGGATGATGATGGAGCTGTATTGCTGAAGTTCGATAATGGCGCGTCCGGTGTGCTGATAGCTACACAGATTGCGGCGGGTGAAGAGAATGCATTGAAGATACGTGTGTATGGAGAAAAAGGTGGGCTTGAATGGCACCAGATGGAACCCAATACTTTGCTGGTTAAATGGCTGGATGCGCCGATGCAGGTATTGAGGGCAGGCGGAGGTTATACTGACAGGCTTAGCTCTTACGCAACAAGTAATTGCCGTACGCCCGGAGGTCATCCTGAAGGTTACCTGGAAGCATTCGGTAATATTTACAGGAATTTTGCACTTACTTTATCTGCCAGGCTCGATGGAACAACTGCAACAAAAGAAATGCAGGATTTTCCCGGAATAGAAGATGGCATACGTGGCATGGCCTTCATTGATAATGTAGTGGCTTCTGCACAATCAGATAACAAATGGCACGATTACGTTGTTAATTAGCTGATCAGCTAATTAGCCAATCAGCTAATTGAATACAGATGACAACGCTAAAAGGTCCCGGTATTTTCCTTGCGCAATTCCTGGGCGATCAGCCGCCCTTCAACACACTTGAATCTATATGCCGCTGGGCAAAAGATCTCGGATTTGTGGGGGTGCAGATACCTACCTGGGATGCGCGTTGCATAGACCTCAAGCAGGCTGCCGAAAGCAAGACTTATGCAGACGAGCTGAAAGGAAAAATAAACGAATGCGGCCTGCAGATCACAGAGCTCTCAACACATTTGCAGGGACAACTGGTAGCAGTGCATCCTGCCTACGATACTTTGTTCGATGGTTTTGCACCTGAGCAGGTGCGCGGCAATGCAAAGGCAAGAACTGAATGGGCCGTGCAGCAATTGCAATATGCGGCGCGTGCTTCGCAAAACCTGGGATTGAACGCGCATGCAACTTTCAGCGGCGCTTTATTATGGCACACGGTCTATCCCTGGCCGCAACGGCCCGCGGGACTGGTGGAAACAGGTTTCACTGAACTGGCCCGGCGCTGGCTGCCTATTTTAAATACATTCGATGAAAATGGTGTGGATGTATGTTACGAAGTGCATCCCGGCGAAGACCTGCACGATGGCGTGAGCTATGAAATGTTCCTGGAAAAAGTGCAGAACCATGCACGTGCCTGTTTGCTGTACGATCCATCGCATTTTGTGTTGCAATGCCTGAACTACCTGGAATATATCGATCATTACCATGAGCGCATCAGGATGTTCCATGTAAAGGATGCGGAATTCAATCCTACCGGTAAGCAGGGAGTGTATGGTGGGTATCAGTCGTGGATTGACAGGGCGGGCAGGTTCCGTTCCTTAGGCGATGGCCAGGTGGATTTTAAAAGCATCTTCAGCAAATTGTCTGCTTACGATTATAAAGGATGGGCAGTGATGGAATGGGAATGCTGCATCAAGCATCCCGAAGACGGCGCCAGGGAAGGCGCAAAATTCATTAGTGATCACATCATTCGTGTAACTGAAAAAGCTTTTGACGATTTTGCAGGAACAGGCAGCAATGAAAAATTAAATCGGTCAGTACTGGGATTGGATTAAATGTTTATGCAATTTTATGGCATCGAAAAAAATAAATATGAGAAAGTTCACCATCATTCTTGCATCATGCTTCCTGTTTGCCTGTGGCAGCGGGGACGATAAGGCCAAAGGCGAAATAACAACAACAGCAGAAAATAAAGAAGAGGCAAAAAATGCCGACCAGCCCGCTTTGCCCGCAGGTATAACGCAGGCTGATTATGATAAAGGACTTCAGTTGATAGCCGGCGATGATTGTCTTACCTGTCATAAAGTAACAGAACTTCATACCGGCCCGGCTTATGCCGAGATCGCAAAAAAATATGAGATAACAGACGCAAACATTGCAATGCTGGCCGATAAGATCATCAAGGGTGGCTCGGGCAACTGGGGTACAGTACCCATGACCGCACATGACAGCGTTTCTGTAGACGATGCAAAGACCATGGTGAAATATGTGTTATCACTGAAGAACATGAAATAGAGATGCGAAAGCCATTGATTGTTGTGATGATAATGCTGTTGACGGCCTGCTACGCTTCGGGCCTGGTGAACCAGGAACGTGAGGTAGTGATAACAAAGGAGGATGCGGAAAAAGGAATGTTGCTGGCGGCGGAATCGGATTGCCTTGCCTGTCATAAAACCGATGAGGACATTATAGGGCCTTCTTATAAAGCCGTTGCAAAAAAATACAGGGCCACAGAAAAGAATATTAATATGCTTGCAAACAGGATCATTACCGGCGGCAAGGGACATTGGAGTGATGTGCCTATGCCCCCGCATTTTGACCTGCCCGTTGACGATGCAAAGCTGATGGTGAAATACGTGCTCTCTCTTAAAAAAGCTCAATAAATGCAAAAGCTGCTGATCGTTTTAATAGTTGGGACCTTGCTTTCGTGCAGCAGCTCAAAACAGGCTGCAGGAGGCATTGCTATGAATGTGCTTAGCAGCGCAGAGAAGCAAAACGGCTGGCAATTGCTTTTTGATGGAACAACAAAGAACGGCTGGCATGTTTATAACAACAGGTCCGATGGTTCTGCCTGGAAAGTTGCAGACGGCACCTTATACCTCGACCGCGATGCAAAGCAAAAGGGTGCAGGCGGAGGCGATATTGCAACAGACGGTGAGTACAGCAATTTTCATTTAAAGCTGGAATGGAAAATAGATACAGGCGGCAACAGCGGCATTATTTTCCTGGTGAAAGAAGATCAGAAATACAGGTATAGTTTTGTTACTGGTCCGGAGATGCAGATAGTAGACAACGACCGGCATCCCGATGCAAAGATCAACGAGCATCGCGCATCTGATTTATACGATCTTGTGGCAGCGGTGCCTGATGCAGGGAAAACAACAGAACAATGGAATCTTGCAGAAGTGATTGTCAATAATGGAAAGCTGGATTTATTGTTCAATGGAAAAACGGTTGTATCAACCATGCTTTGGGATGAAAACTGGAAAAAGCTGGTTGCTAACAGCAAATTCAAGAACGTTGCGGAGTTTGCAAGTTTTCGTGAAGGAAAGATCGCGCTGCAGGATCACGGAGACAATGTGTGGTTTAGAAATATCAAGATCAAAAAACTTTAAGAGTTGTTTTCACGCAAGGACGCAAAGGAAGACGCAGAGACGCGGAGAGAGGCTTCGCCTTTTTTCTCCGCAAGAACCCGGGATTAAAAAAGGCGAAGCCTCTTGCGCCTCTGCGTCTTTCTTTGCGTGAAATGCTCTTTAAATAAAAGCTATTATTAATAACTAACACCAACTTAACATGCGTGTGCTAATTGCGGCCCTGGCGCTGTCTGCCTTGACAGGTTGCCAGCTTAACTCAGCTAAAGATGCTGAATCAGATAAAAGAGATACATCTATGTCTACATCAACTAATGCAGCTTCAAACAATTCCGCTGCCAACACATTGACCGATGCGCAGAAAAGCGAAGGCTGGCAATTGCTGTTCGATGGCAACAGCAAGAAAGGCTGGCACGTTTACAACAACAAAACCGACGGCTCTGCCTGGAAAGTTGCAGACGGCGCTTTGTACCTTGATACCTCACAGAAAAAAGACTGGCAGGTTGTAGGCGGTGGCGACATTGTAACCGATGATGAATACGATAATTTTCACCTGAAGCTGGATTGGAAGGTAGCGCCTAAAGGCAACAGCGGCATCATACTCTTTATAAAAGAAGATGCTAAATATGAACACACCTGGCATACAGGTCCTGAAATGCAGGTGCTTGACAATGCAGGGCATGCTGATTCAAAGATCAACAAGCACCGCGCAGGCGACCTGTATGATCTTATCAGCAGTTCAGCTGAACCGGTAAAGCCGGCCGGCGAATGGAACCAGGTTGAGATCATATCAAATAAAGACAGCCTCGAATTCCATCTCAACGGTGTAAAAGTGATTGGCACTACTATGTGGAACGACAGCTGGAAGAAAATGATAGCAGGCAGCAAATTCAAAGCAATGAGTGATTTTGGAACGTACAAGAAAGGAAGAATAGGCCTGCAGGATCATGGAGACCTGATCTGGTACAGGAATATTATGATTAAGAAATTGTAAGAACACGAATTTTTAAACACGAATTCCACGAATTTGTCTCTGCGATCCCGATAGCTATCGGGACTGCATCTCTTGTTCTCTGCGGTTGGTTTTTTCACCGCAGAGAACGGGAGGTAACGCAGAGATTTTTTTAATTCGTGGAATTCGTGTTTAAAAATTCGTGTTACTTCACAATATCTTTTCTCAGGTAATTAATACTCGTCTTAATACTTTCTAACGGATTAGGCGATACATCCTGTTCCACAAAGAAATGTTTCAATCCTGCTTTCTTCTGGCAATCGAATATTTTGTCGAAGTTGATAACACCGTTGCCCACTTCAGTGAATCTTTTCTGGGGAGTATTGTCCATGTCTTTCACATGCCAGAGCGGGAAGCGGCCGGGATTCTTTTTAATGATCTCGATAGGATCTTTCCCTGCATAAGAAACCCAGTAAATATCCATTTCAAATTGAACGAGCGACTTATCGGTTTCTTTCAATAAAACATCCATGCCGGTAGAGCCTTCGAGCGAATGAAATTCAAAATCGTGATTGTGATAGGCTATCTGCATGCCGGACTGTTTACACAACTCGCCGCCGCGGTTCAATCGCGCAGCAATTTTTTTATAAGCATCCAATGTTTTCCTGTCTTCAACCTGCAGGTAAGGTATCACCATGTATTTCTGTCCCAGCATTTTTGCATCTTCAATAGCCCATTTCCATACATCGTCATTGTTTTCAACTAAAAATGAACGAATGCCATAGTGACCACTCGGAGTTGTTAATCCATTTTTTTTCAGAAGGGCATCAAAGTCTTTAACTGCTAAACCGGAGTGTTTACGGTTAGCGTAATTAAATGTTTCTACCTCCTGGAAACCGGCCTGAGCAACTGCAGCTATCACGCCTTCGAGGTCTTTCTGCAATTGATCACGGAGCGTATAAAGTTGCACACCTACTTTGCGGGGTTGTTTGAAATACGCATCT
>JBAVMD010000271.1:0-2597 GCA_049689695.1 Chitinophagaceae bacterium
GCACCATCCTGTTGCGCATGTTACTAAGCCCATTTGAAAAAGCAGGTATCCGGGATGCTTCAAAACCCTTTCCATCGTCGCGCACATAAAGTTCGATGTTATTGTCTTTCACAGCCAGCTTCACAAAAATCCTGCTGCTGCCCGCATGCTTCGCAATGTTGTTGAACGTTTCCTTCATTACTAAAAAAATATTCCGCCGCATCTCTTCTGATAATTTCACAGACGGAACAACCGAAGGATAATCGAACTGCAGTTGCAGGTTCATCGGTTCAAAAAACTTCAATGCGTATTCACGGATGTAAGCGGCAAGGCTGTCCAATGAATCGTTGCGCGGGTTCAGCACCCAGATGATGTCCTGCAGGTTGTCTACCAGCTCCCGGGATGAGTTCGAGATATTTTCCAGTTGCCGCACCGCCTTATCAGGTTCCGCCAATTGCTTTTTAGCTACTTCGCTTAAGATTGCTATTTTGGTAAGCCCGCTGCCAAGATCGTCGTGCATATCGCTTGCAATGCGTGTGCGTTCCTTCTCTACCGCCTGTTCTTTTTCCAGCAACAATATTCTTTCCCTGAGGTTGCGTTGCGAAATGTAACGCACAACGGCAAAAAATATACTCCCGGCTGCCAGTACAGACAATGCAATGAACCACCATGTTCTCCAGAAAGGCGGTGCAAGCGTTACATTGATGGTATACTCCGGCCCCCAGGCGCCTGCATAATTAGACGCCTTTACCCTGAATGTATAATCACCAGGGCCAAGGTTGGCGTAAGAAGCAAAGCCATGTTGGGCGATCATCCAATCTTTATCAATGCCATCTAACTGGTAAGCATATTGATTCTGGTCTGTGCGCGTGTAAGCGATAGCGGCAAATTCGAGATATAATTTATTTTGATCGTGCTTTAATTGCAATGTGCGCAGAGGCCCGTTCAATTGCCAGCTGCTGTCGTTCACCTGCAATGAAGTGATGATGATGCCGGGCAACGTCACTGCTTTTTCAGGAAGCCGGTAGTTCAATCGTAATATTTCTGACCGCTGCGCCACGATCAGTTCACCGGGTGAAAAAGTCCTCACTACCTGCATGCCTTTTTTTGGATGCAGTCCTTCCCCGGCGCCAAAAAGCGTGAAGCGCTTTCGATTCAGATCATACTGTACAAGATGTTCTTCTGTAAGATACCAGGCATTTCCATCATGGTCGGTAGAAACAGAAATGATATTGTCTTCCCGCGGCAACATCGGCGCCCTGATGAATTCTGCGCGATGAGCATTTACATCAAATATTATCAAGCCGTTCTTAGAAGCTATCAGCAGGTTGCCGCCCGGTAGTTCCGCAAGGTCGTTAGGTTGCAGGTATTCTCCCTCAGGTACAAGTGTGAAAGCAGTAAATTTTTTTTGATTTTTATCGAACAGCATTAATTTGTTGTTGCCGCAGACCCACACATTTCTGCGACTGTCAAGAAAAAATCGCCACAATAAATTTTCTTCCAGCCCACTGCCATCGTTCAATTCAAAATGCCTGATCTTTTCGAAGCGCATGTTGTACAGATCGATGCCTTTGTTGTAACAGGCCACCCAGGCAGTATCGCCATCAACCATAACTGTATTCACTTTGGCCTTAGTGAGCTTGTTGTGCGATGTATCTGTTTCATCAAAATTTTTTATTGTGTTGAACCGGTTGTCTAACACACAAAGTCCTGCAAGCGTAGCTACCCATAAACGATCATGCTTATCAACCGCAACACCGCCTACAGCAGCGGCAGATGAATTTTTACTATTGGCAGGTACTCGCGAAAAACGTTTTACCAGCTGCCAGCTTTCATCCGTAATTGTTAATCCTGTTGTGTCGTACCATGCGCCGATGCAACGGTAAACCTGTTTGTTGAGGCGAATGGATTGTATATCGATAACGCTGCTCTTTGATGCAAGCTGCAAGGGGATCTTTGAAAACACCGGCGAACCCGGTGAGAAGCGTATGATGCCGTCCTCGCCGCCAGCCATCCAAATGGTGCCCGACTCGTCACAGAACAGGTAACCGCCGTTTTCGGCGGGCAGGCTGTTATCAGAATCAGCATTGCGTTGATAAACAGCATACGCAGGAGCAGTGCCTGACCTGTTGTTAACCGGTATGCGCATCAGTCCATTGGCCCCACTGATCCATAACACCTGTTCATTGTTCATTTTAGTTTCCGCAAAACCGCTTACGATATCGGCAACCGGGGGCCTGGGAGATATGCGTGAATACAATTGAATCAGTTTGCCCGCACCAGCATCCAAATAATGAAAACCCATTCCCCAAGAGCCTACCCATAATACTTTTTTGCTATCAGTATACAAAGCTGTTACCGGCAATGGCTCACCCTTGTTGTTGGTGATATTTATGAAACGGGTGCCGGTTGTTTTTTTATCAAGAAGAATAAGACCGCGAAGTGTTCCTATAGCAAGTGTATCGTTTCCATAATCAATGAGGTGGGTAATGTATTCAGTAAACAGCAGGCTGTCTTTATTTTTCCACGGCTGTCCGAAACGTTCTGCCTTTGCGTCAAACACAGAAAGCCCCTTATTGGTGCCCGCCCAGATATTGCCCGCATGATCTATGTATACC
>JBAVMD010000272.1:0-12922 GCA_049689695.1 Chitinophagaceae bacterium
AATGCCTTAATGCCATTGCAGGGACTTTCATTCACCCTTTTCAGTCCGTAGTAAGCCATTACACGGTTCTCGCCTGTTATTGGCACTATATCGGCCGCGATAGCGGTGGCAACAAGGTCCAGGTAGCAATGAAAGCTGTCATCATGCAGACCGAGTGTTTGAGCTAAAGCTGTGATAAGCTTGAAGCCAACGCCGCATCCGCAAAGATCTTTATATGGATAATTGCAACCGGGTTGCTTTGGATTAAGTATGGCGTACGCCGGCGGAAGCTCTGCATCTGGCAAATGGTGATCGCAAACAATAAATTCAATTCCTAACGTCAGGGCGTATCCAATAAGCTCAACTGATTTGATGCCGCAATCCAGCGCAATGATGAGGGTAATTCCATTCGCATACGCAAAATCGATTCCAGCCTTAGACACACCATAACCTTCGCGGTAGCGATGTGGAATATAATAATCAATTTTTTCGGGGGAGTAGATCTTTTCCAGGAACTGGTACATGGTGGCTACTGAAGTAGTGCCATCAACATCGTAGTCGCCAAATACAAGAATTTTTTCCCCGTTATTGATCGCGGACAAGATGCGATCAACCGCAAGCTGCATATCCTTCATCAGAAAAGGATCGGGAAGATCGGATAGCTGTGGCCGGTAAAAAGACTTTGCCTGCTCGTAAGTCTCGATCCCGCGCTGCACCAAAATGCCGCAAATAGCAGGATGGATCTTTAAAGCTTCATGTAAAGATTGCACCTTTTTGTCATCAGCCTTTAATACATTCCACCGTTTTTCCATCTGTGTCAATATTGTCTGTCGGTTGTAAACCTGACAAGTTCTTCCAATCCTTTGCGAACTTCGGTATCGGGGAACTCGTACAAAATGGAAAGCGCCTCATCGCGGTAGCCGAACATTTTATTTTCAGCATAGGTCATACCGCCGGTTTCTTTCACCTTATCTATTACAAATTGTACTTTGTCCTGCTTCCTGTTCTCGTTTTTGATGATGTAAATGCACTTTCGCCTGGTTGGTGCATCCAGCTTATTCAATGTGTATATTAAAGGTAATGTGATCTTCTTCTCCTTAATATCGTTACCGGTAGGTTTTCCGATTTTTTCCGACCCATAATCAAACAAATCATCTTTGATCTGGAATGCGATGCCTACTTTTTCACCAAATCTGCGCATTTTATCGGTTTGCGTAAGGTCGCGACCGGTTGAATAGGCACCTGCGGCGCAGGCAGAAGCCAGCAAAGAGGCGGTTTTATTCCGGATAATTTCAAAATATACATTTTCGTTCAGGTTGAGGGAACGGGATTTTTCAATCTGGAGCAATTCACCTTCGCTCATCAGTCTCACGGCTTCGGATAAAATTTTCAGGATCTCAAAATCATCATTATTGACTGAAAGCAATAATCCTTTCGCCAGGAGATAATCGCCCACCAGCACAGATATTTTTGTTTTCCATAGCGCATACGTAGAAAAAAAGCCGCGGCGCTCGAGGGATTCATCCACAACATCGTCGTGAACAAGCGTGGCAGTATGCAGCAATTCTACCAAAGAAGCAGCACGGTAGGTGCTTTCAGTGATTTCACCGCACAGTTTGGCAGAGAGCAAAACGAACATCGGACGCAGTTGTTTGCCCTTTCGGTTCACGATAAATTGCATGATCCTATCCAGCAACGGCACATGACTTTTCACCGCTTCCCTGAATTTTTTCTCAAACACAGCCAGTTCTTCGTGTAGTATTGCTTGTGATATTTTCATTGTTGTGAATGGGCAGCAAATTACTACAAATAGAAAAGAGAAAGCGGGTTGGTTCAATAATTGCAGTGCTGAAATATGAGCGGGCAGATTGCACAAATATCCCCTAACGGTTGTTGTTAGGGTAAAAAAATTTGTTATTTATGGGTCAATTGATATTTTTGCACAAATTCTCCATCATTCATTCAATATCATAAACACTAGTTATGGCAAGCAAAAAGTACCTATTTCTAATTGGCTTACTGTGCATGGTTGTCTCCGGGGCATTTGCTCAGACGATCTCCAGCTACGACATGCGCGACTCTTCTCTGATACCTGCCAAGAACTTACCTCAGCACAATGAATTTCAGAACAACGCTTATCCTTTCCCTGCAAAACCAAGAAATCAATGGGAAGTAGGTATTAAAGCTGGTCTGTTCAATATCTCTGGTGATGTTCGTTCAAGGCTTTTTACCCCAGGTTTGGGAATACATGCAAGAAAGGCATTAGGATATGTCTTTTCACTGCGCGGAGAATTTGACATGGGTTGGGCAAGAGGACTTAACTTCAGCCCATCCAACGCATACAGGAAAAACTCAGCCTGGAATACCCGCTACAACTCGGCAACTCAGTCTGTGTACTATAATTACAAAACAACTGTATCTGAATTAAGCTTGCAAGGTGTTGTTACCTTAAACAACATCCGTTTCCACAGGGCCAAATCTGGATTTAATGTTTATGCATTTGCCGGTCTCGGCGGAATGATCTACAATACCAAGGTCAACGCTTTGAACGGAACTACTCCTTATAACTTTAGTTCTGCGCTTGCAATAGCTCCTACATACGACAACAGGAAAGACATCCGGGAAGAGCTTAAGGATAATATCCTTGATGATTCTTATGAAACAGACGGTGAAAGAGACAATTCACAGCCTGACCTGTTCAACAAGCCTTTCAGACCAGTGTTTGTAGTAGGTGCCGGTGTTCAGTTCAAAGTATCCAACAAATGGAACATTGCTATTGAAGATAAATTCTCAGCTCCTAAAACAGACTTGCTGGATGGCCAGCAGTGGCAGGAGAACAGCATAGGCGAACCTGCTCAGACAAGAGATTTCGATTCATACAACTTCTTCTCTGTTGGAGCTAACTTCAACCTGGGAGCTAAAGCTGTTGAGCCGCTGTGGTGGATTAACCCCCTCGACTATGCGTATAATGAGATCAATGCACCTAAGCACATGAAGCTGCCAAAGCCTGTGCTGGATGATACCGATAATGATGGTGTAACTGACCAGTTCGACCAGGAGCCAAATACTCCGGCCGGTGCACCGGTTGACACTCATGGTGTAAGCCGCGACACTGACAGTGATGGTGTGCCTGATTTCCGTGATAAAGAACTGATCACTCCTACACAATGCCAGCCGGTAGATGCTGATGGTGTTGGTAAATGCCCAGACCCTGCATGCTGCGACGATTTCAGGAAGTTCAGGGATAGCGTTAACAACGGTCTTATCACTGGTTTAGGTGCTGGTTGCGGAATTGGTGACTTGCCAAGTGTAACCTTCACAGGCCGTTCAGTAACCCTGAGCAACGACGCAAAAGCTCTGCTGTCAAGCGTTGCACAGAAACTCCGTAACAGCGCCACCTGCCGTGTAGCTGTAATAGGTTATGGAGAATCTACTAAGCAAGAGCAGCAATTGAGCTGGGACAGGGTGAACGCAGTTATTAACTACCTTGTTGATAAAGAAGGTATTAGCGCTGACCGTTTCATCTGGAGATCTGGACAAGCCGGTGGCGATCCCAACACAGTTGATCTGCGCGATGCGACTGGTGAAGAAGGCCCGAACACTGTGCCTGCACCGCATCCGAGCTTAAGAAGAAGAAACTAAAAACATCTTAATCAGATATTTAAACCCTCCCCGCGGAGGGTTTTTTTATTAATCTTAACGTCCTGTTCTTTGGCGGGGCCTTAAATTCTTTCATATTTGCCTAAATAGATTAACTTTGCCCGCCTTTATGAGACTTATTACCTATTTGCTGTTACTATCCCTCGCGCTTACATCCTGTTCCAAATTCACAAAGGTTCAGAAGAGTACGGACTATGATTACAAACTCCGTATGGCAGAGCAATACTTTGCCACAAAGAAGTATAACAATGCGCAGCTTTTGTTTGAAGAATTATTCCCTATTTATAAAGGCACTCCGCAGTTTGAGGACCTTTATTATAAATATGCCTATTGCGCTTATTATCTGAGAGACTATATGAATGCGGAAAATCTTTTCAAGGGATTTGTAGAAGTTTTTCCCAATAGCCAGCGTGCCGAAGAAATGGAGTATATGCGTGCATATACTTATTTTAAGCAATCTCCCAAGGTGGAGCTGGACCAGACAAATACCCAGCGTACTATCGGATTAATGCAAACGTTCATTAATACGCATCCGGGTTCTCCCCGCATTAAAGAGGCGACGGATATTATTGATAAAGGCAGGGTAAAGCTTGAGCAGAAAGAATTTAAAAATGCTGAATTATATTTTAACCTGGGACAATATAAGGCCGCGGGTATCGCTTTTACCAATTTAATGAATAACTTCCCTGATTCTGAGCGAAGCGATGAATATAAGCTGCAGGTAATTAAGGCTTACTACCAGTATGCGCTGATGAGCATTGACGAAAAAAAGAATGAAAGGTTTGAGCAGGTGATCACCGAGTGTAATGATTTTATCGACCGTTTTCCTGAAAGTAAGCTGGTTAAAGAAACAGAACGTTATTTGAGTCTATCACAAAACAATATAAAAGCATTACAAAATGAGCAAACTAAGGCGTCAACTTAGTGCCGGCACCAGCAATGTAGTGGAAACACGTAATCTCACAGAGATCAAGGCTAAAACCACCAATCTCTATGAATCCATTGCTATTGTGGCAAAAAGGGCTAACCAGATCAATATTGCCATGAAGGAAGAATTGCATAATAAACTGGATGAGTTTGCCAGCCATACAGACAGCCTGGAAGAGATTCATGAAAATAAGGAGCAGATAGAGATCTCCCGTGCTTACGAACGTATGCCAAATCCATCCCTGCTGGCTACGCAGGAATTTATGGAAGACAAGATCTATTACAGAAAAAACACCGACGACCTGTTCAGTTAAGCTGGTACTCGATATTTTTGGGGCGACAGTCATATACTGTCGCCTTTTATTTTAAGTATAGGATCGGACTATTAATCGTTCATAAAATATTCTAATTTTAGAGCATGGTTAAGGGAAAAAAAATCCTTTTATGCATCACCGGCAGCATTGCAGCCTATAAATCTATTTTATTGGTGCGTCAATTGGTAAAGGCCGGCGCTGAAGTAAAAGTGATCATGACGCCTGCCGCAAAGGATTTTGTGACCCCGCTTACTCTTTCCACGCTTTCTAAGAACCCGGTTTTAATTGACCTGTTCAATGAAGAAGCATGGGCTAACCATGTAATGCTTGGCCGTTGGGCCGATGTAATGATCATTGCGCCTCTCAGCTGCAATACCCTTGCTAAAATGGCGACCGGCCAATGTGATAACCTGTTAATGGCTACCTATTTGTCTGCAACCTGTAGTGTAGTGGTTGCGCCTGCAATGGACGAGGACATGTGGCATCACCCTACAACCATTGCTAATCTTGAAAAACTGCGTTCTTACGGCAACAAAGTTATTCCTGTTGATAAAGGAGAACTGGCGAGCGGACTGTATGGCGATGGCCGTATGGCAGAGCCTGAAGCCATTCTTCAGTTTATAGAAGAGGAAGTCTTCCTGGAGAAAGACCTTGCCGGTAAAACGGTATTGGTAACCGCGGGTCCCACGTATGAGCCTATAGATCCGGTGCGTTTCATTGGTAATCATTCGTCTGGTAAAATGGGCTTAGCGCTTTCAAAAGAGCTGGCCAACCGGGGCGCCCAGGTTAACCTGGTGATGGGCCCATCATCGCTTTCTTTCAATATTCCCGGTGTGCATTTGCAAAAAGTACGTACTGCCGAGGAAATGTATGAGGCCTGTGTGGCTGAATTTCACCGTTCAGACGTAGCCATCATGTCTGCGGCCGTGGCTGATTACACACCTGTAGTAAAGGCCACCGAAAAGATCAAGAAGACGGGAGAAAATATGAATATTGAGCTTACTAAAACAAAGGATATTCTCAAAAGCCTGGGCGAACAAAAGAAGAATGGCCAGATACTCGTGGGCTTTGCGCTGGAAACCACCAATGAAAAAGAATATGCCTTAAGCAAACTGAAAGGTAAAAATGCAGACCTGATAGTGTTGAATTCCCTGAACGACGAGGGCGCCGGATTTGGCTTCGATACCAATAAGATCACCATCTTTGAAAGAAACGGCCACCAGCTTGCTTATGAGCGAAAACCCAAACAACAAGTAGCAAAAGATATCGTTGATAGAATAGTAAACTTACTTCATGCCTAAAAGCATTTTTATTGGTTGTGCCTTGTTGATGATGAGCTTGCAGATGCGTGCCCAGGAATTGCAGGCGCGTGTAACGGTGAATGCCTCGCGGATTGGAACACAGGTTGACAAAAAGGTTTTCCAAACCCTTCAGACCGCGCTTAATAATTTTCTGAATAACCGCAAATGGACCGGCGAAACTTATCAGCAGCAGGAAAAGATCACCTGTAATTTTTTATTGAACCTCGAAAAAACGGTAGGTACAAATATTTACCAGGCGTCTCTGATAGTGCAGGCCGCCCGGCCTATATTCAATTCAACGTACGAATCGCCCCTGATCAATCACCAGGACGATGGTGTTGTATTTCGTTATGTTGAATATCAGCCTATGGAGTTCAATGAGAACAGGGTACAGGGAACTGATCCGGTAGCATCGAACCTTACAGCAATTTTTGCCTATTATGCTTATGTTATTCTTGGATTGGATTACAGCTCTTTCGGTGTGCGCGGTGGCGACCAATATTTTGAAAGGGCCCAGAATATTGTGAACAATGCACCTGAAAGCAGGGATATAAATGGCTGGCGTGCATTTGATGGATTGCGCAACCGTTACTGGCTGGTTGAAAACCTCACCAATAACAGGTACAACCTCATTCATGATGCGGTTTACAGCTATTTCCGTCTTGGTTTAGATCATATGTATGAAAATGAACAGGCTGCCCGTACTGCTATATTAAATTCATTGAACCTTCTGAATACGGTTAATACCGATATACCTAATTCAATGGTGATCCAATTTTTCTTCCAGGGCCGTTCAAGCGAGCTTATAAAAATATTCAAGAAGGCTGCGCCCGATGAAAAGGGGCGTGCGCTGGATCTGCTTGGTAAGGTTGATGTGTCTAATGCTTCGCTTTATAAATTAGAGCTGCGATGATCTGCAGGGCTTTTATTCTCTTATCAATGGTAGGCCTTTCGATCGCCTGCGGAAAAGGCGATAAGAAAAACGATATTTTGCCCCAGGCTAAAATGGAGCGTGTGATCTGGGACATGGTGCAGGCTGATGAATTTGTTCAGGCTTATGTATTGAAAGATTCTGCCAGGATCGATGTAAAAGCTGAACGATACAGGCAATACGAAAAAGTTTTTCGTTTACACAACACCTCAAGGGAACAGTTCAGTAAAAGCTATCAATATTATATTTCCAACCCGGGCAAGAACAAGGTGTTGTTCGATTCTCTTGCTGTAAAAGCAAGCCGACGTATGGAGGATACTTACAAAGGCAAAAAGGTAGAGTAAGTTTTAATTTCCCTGTAATTTTTCTTCTAAGTATTTTTACTGCTCTTCAAATACTTCAGCATGCAAAAGCTTGTTCAGAATGCCGATGAGGCTATAAAGGATATCGGTGATGGGTCCACGATTATGCTGGGCGGGTTTGGCCTATGCGGCATACCTGAAAATTGTATAGGGGCTCTGGTGCGTAAAGGAATAAAAGATCTTACCTGTATATCTAATAATGCCGGCGTTGATGATTTTGGGCTGGGCTTATTGCTTAAAACCAGGCAGATAAAAAAAATGATGAGTTCCTACGTAGGAGAGAATGCTGAATTTGAACGCCAGCTGCTGAGCGGCGAGCTGGAAGTGGACCTTATTCCACAAGGCACGCTGGCCACCAGGATACAAATGGCGGGAATGGGCATTCCGGCATTTTTTACACCGGCGGGTTACGGAACGGAGATAGGTGAAGGAAAAGAATCCCGGGTGTTTAACGGCAAGCCTCACCTGATGGAGTATGCGCTGCACGCTGAGTTTGCGATTGTAAAAGCGTGGAAGGGGGATAGCCTTGGCAATCTTATGTTCAGAAAAACAACCCGTAACTTTTCTACTTCCATGGCAAAAGCAGGCGATATAACCATTGCCGAAGTTGAACACCTGGTTGAACCCGGCGAACTGGACCCTGACCACGTACACGTACCAGGAATTTATGTTCACCGCATTTTCCAGGGAAGTAATTATGAAAAAAGGATCGAAAGAAAGACTGTACGCATAAGCAAGTGATGTTGGTGTTTTGGCGCTAAATAAAAAATCATTATGGCATTAGATAAATACGGTATCGCAAAACGGATTGCGCAGGAGTTGCGGGATGGGATGTATGTGAACCTGGGCATTGGCATTCCTACCCTGGTGGCCAATTATATTCCGCAGGGTATGGCCATTATGCTTCAGTCAGAAAACGGCCTGCTGGGCATGGGGCCTTACCCGGAAGAATCAGAAATAGACGCGGACCTTATCAATGCCGGTAAAGAGACTGTAACTGTTTTACCGGGCGGCGCTTTTTTTGATAGCGCTGAGAGCTTTGGGATGATACGGGCAGGGAAAGTTCACCTGACGGTTCTTGGAGCGATGGAAGTAAGCGAGGAAGGCGATATTGCCAACTGGAAGATACCCGGAAAAATGGTAAAGGGTATGGGAGGTGCCATGGACCTTGTGGCCAGCGCACGAAATATTATTGTTGCCATGATGCATACCAATCCCAAAGGAGAATCTAAATTACTGCCTCGGTGCAGTTTGCCGCTCACCGGTGTAAAATGCGTTAAAAAGATAGTAACGGAGATTGCGGTGCTGGATGTTACGCCAGAAGGCTTCAGGCTGTTAGAGAGAGCTCCCGGCGTAAGCGTTGAAGAGATACAAGCTAAAACAGCGGGCAGGCTTCTAATAGCCGGAGAAGTACCTGAGATGCGATTGTAGTTTTCAGTTAGTCTACCAGGTTATTTTTTACTGCAAAGAAAACAAGGCCTGCGGTGTTCTTTGCTCCAAAGCGTTCCATCAACCGGTCTTTGATAGCCTCTACCGTGCGTGGGCTTACTTCCAGCTTCTGCGCTATTTCCTGGGCGGTGAACTCCATACAGATATATTTGATCACATCGCGTTCGCGGTCGTTCAGCGTGATCTCACTGCTTAAGGTGGGTATTGCCTTGGTTTTAGAATGCGATTTCTTTAAAAGAATCCTGTTAACGAAGTTATTGAGGTAGTAACCTTTGCTCATTACTTCCATAATGGCCCTTTTGATCTCGGCGGGATCGGCGCTTTTAAGCAGGTAACCGTTGGCGCCTATTTCCATCATGTGGCTCACAAAACGTTCGTCTTCGAACATGGTGAGGGCTATGATATGAATTTGCGGGAATTGTTTTGCTACCAGCTTGGTAGTTTCTATGCCGTCTTTCATTGGCATGCGGAGGTCCATTAAAATAACATCAGGCTTTTCTTCTGCCGTGATATCCTGCAGGCCATCCAGCAATTGCTGGCCATGGTCTGCTTCCAGCACAAACCTGATATTGGTATAAGGCCTGAGTGAGAGGATAACCCCCTTTCTGAATATTTTGTGGTCGTCTGCGATGGCCACTTTAATGACTCCCATAGGTATTGTACTTAAACTTGTTTAAAGATACGAATTACATCTTACTGCCTGTCTTCATCCTCTCTGGGTAATTCAATAGTTGCTTTATAATAGGTCTGACTCATATCTTTTTCAAAATGTATGTTACCATGTAACACCTTCAAACGGCTCTGAATATTCTTAAGGCCCAGGCCCACGGTGCTTTTGTTGAGCTTCTCAAAATCAGACTGAGTGAGGCCCCGCCCATCGTGATGCAGGCGAATGTAACACTTGCCGTCATTCATGTTCTGTGTTAAGTGAATAAAGCTGGCATTGCTGTGCTTGAGAATATTGTTCACCAATTCCTGTATCACCCGGAAAATAATAAGTTCTTTTTCTGCAGGCATACGTTCCCTGTAATCATGAAAACGGCAACTGGCGTTCATGGTGCCGGCGCCACTGATCTTCTGGAACAAATCGTTTACCGCAGACTCAAGACCGAAGTTCTTGAGAGTAGGAGGCATAAGACTATGTGAAATATTACGGATGAGCTGGATGGTATCGTCTATAATTCCTTTTGCATTGTAAATGCTCTGGAGCTGGGTAGTCTTGTCCTGGTTTACCAGATTTTCATTGAGGTAGAGCCGGGCGGTGGCCAGGAGGGGGCCGGCATCATCATGAAGATCTGCGGCTATGCGCTGGCGCTCTTCTTCCTGCAGGCGTATGGAGGCATTGAGCAGCATTTTCTGCTGATCCTGTTCCATTTTCTGGAGCTGGAGCTGGTAGCGAATAACCTTGCGCTGGTGGAAAATGATGAAAACGATCAAGCCAATGGCAAGAGCGAGCATTCCTATAGTGCCAAAGAAAAGCACCAGGGAAATACTTTGGGGTTGGTTGGCTTGTAAGAGAAACATGTTGTTATAGGGTTAGGGTTCAGTTTGCCCGGCTTGAGCCGGGATAGGGATTAAAGGCTTTGGGTTTCTTTATAATAATGCCTACTGCAAATAAAATATTTTTTATAGTGTTGAAAATCAAATTAATAACCCAATACTTATCTTGTTCTTCCGGGGGTAAGCTATCTATATAAATAAACACAAAGAGGGTTCCTGTTACATAGATAATGATACCCAAAACGATCCAAAAGCTTTTTGACAGGTAAATAAAAAAAGTATCAGGTTTGTTTATCTGTTCATAGAAATATAAAACGCAAAAAGGGATAATTATGATATTCTCGATGGAGAATATAAGGGATTGAAAATTAAGATCGCCGCGGTTTAAATAAAGCAAGACGGGTAACAAGATAAACCCTACCGCGGTACCAAGAATGACTTTTCTTAAAAGATTGGTTTTTAAATTGAGATAAATGAAATAAGAGAAGAACAAGAACTCTAAAACTGTGAATATTATTAGAATAAATATTTGCCGTTCAGGGTATCTGAGAATTAAAAGATCCGTAAGAAAGGATACTAAGCTATAAATAATAATTACCCATACATCTCTCAGAACATTCCTTTTTAGGAAAAGTGTAAAGAGAAGTATGGGTAAAAGAGGAGAAAAAAGGCTTATGTAATGTAACGGGGTTATGTCGCTTTATTTAATATTTTCTATCAAATATAGAAAGCGACGCTAACTTAGTGAAATTATTCAGCAAAAATGTTATCGTCCCCGATAATAGTTTCTTCCGTTTTTACGACTGATCCTACTTTAATTCTATCTGCAACTATACCTTTTTCAGAAGCAAGTTGGCCTTCAACAGTTACAACCGAATATTCCAATATGGCTTTCCCATTTTGATCAATCCCAACATAAACCAGTGTTTTTTCACCAACTTCATTTAGGGCATTGTAGAATTTTAATCCTACGCAATCTGGTTGCGCAAGAATTTTCTCCATGATCTCGCGGCCAATCATGTACCATTGAACATCAGACGGGTTAGCTTGTCTGTAGCTGTTAATCATTTGAGTACCAAGGTCTAGTCCCACTTCTTCACCAACCGAAGCCAGATTTTTCTGCATGTGTAATTCCTGAATCATAGTAGTAAGTTTTGGAGGATGTATGTATTAAGAATCTGGTGTGAATAAACTCGCAAAAAAAAAATCCTGCAACGGTAACAATGCCGGCTAATAAATGTAAATTGCCATCAGATGCAGCAGGGTAGGGAGTTTACGAGGATTTTTACTCGTAAACATACGAATTAAAATTGAGCAAATTTACTTGGCAATAATAGTAAATTTACTATTATTGTAATCGGTTAAGTTCGTTAATTGGTTGTGAATAAAATTCAGCAGTGAGCGTGGGAGAGGGGAAGAATATGCACAAATGTGGAAAACTATCTCGTGGTGGATTTTAAAAACGGGGCTAAGTAAGATCTAAAAAAATTTAGTAAACGGCAATTATCGGGATAAAGAAGCGTTTGGTAAGGGAGAAAAATAGAAGTTGATTGACGATGGGTTCATAGGAACATTGGAAATTAGTTACAAGGACGGTGAACTGGACATTGGATGGTTTGCGTTCTATCAATCAACTTCTGAAGTAAAAGTAGGGTACGGCTTAAGAGTATACAAGAGCATAATTGCTCTTTTTGAACAGTTCAGTAATTACCGGAGGCATCGTAAAAATCCGAATGTTAGAGTGGGGTTAGCACGATAAAGGGTTGAAATTTACGAGCCGGCTCAACATAACTGGTTATTTTCCACTAAATCCGATATTTTGCAAAACAATTTACTTAACCCCGCTAACCAACCTGCCCGCTATGAGCGCTGAACTCACTATTAAAGTGGCCATTGCCGACGACCACAAGATATTCCGGGATGGCATAAAGATGGCACTTAAGGATAAAGAATACCTGAAAATACTCTGGGAGGCAGAAGATGGCAAGGACCTGATGCACCGGATGCAACTGAAGCGGCCGGATGTGTTGTTAATGGACATCAGGATGCCAGAGGTGGACGGAGTGAATGCCATTAATATATTGCGGAAGGAATACGAGGAAGTAAAAGTGATTGTGCTAACTATGTATGACGACCAGGAAATGATCACCCGCATGCTGGAAATGGGAGCTAATGCCTATCTGACCAAGACTACCGACCCAGAAGAGATCTATCAGGCTATTCTTACCTGTATGAATGATGATTTCTATTTTAACGACCTGGTGAATAAGGCCGTACTTTCAAAGCTGCAGACCAAAAGACAAGTAAGGCAGTTTTATCCCAACCCGGTAAAATTCTCTGAAAAAGAAGTTCGTATATTAAAGTTGCTTGCAGAGGATAAAACAACGGAAGAAATATCAAAAGAGATATTTTTAAGTCCGCGTACCATAGAAACCATCCGGCAGAATATGAAAACCAAGGTGGGAGCCAAAACTATTGCGGGACTTATCATGTATGGCA
>JBAVMD010000273.1:0-15736 GCA_049689695.1 Chitinophagaceae bacterium
ATTTTAACCTGGCTCTGAATGTTGCCCGCAGGCGGAACGATGCCGGCAGCACAACCAGTATACTTATCAGCATAGGCTGGGCTTATATGGAAGATGGAAAACCCAATGAGGCGATCCGCTTTTTTAATGAGGTGCTTCAGCTGCATCCTTCGGAAAATTATGAAAACCGGGCCGTGGTGCTCAACAATATTGCATCCTGCTACAATACACTTGGCTATTTTACCATGGCGGAAGCGTATGCGGAAAAAGGTATCAGCGCAGCTCAACAAAAAGGAAATAACATGGACATCGCCAATGGATTGAACATACTGGCGCACAGTTATTCGCGCCAGGGGAGAATCCCAAAAGCTATATCCATATTGAAAGAAGCTGCTGAAGCCAGGAAACAGCATTCTGATCCATCTATGATGGCATCCGATTTCCTGGAGCTCGCTGACCTCTATATTAAAAATCAACAACCCCGCGAAGCGATTGCCTGGGCAAAAAAAGCAGAAGCTTTGAGCGTGCAGCATTCCAATAGCTTAAAGCTTGGCGCTGCGCAAAAAATGTTAGCGAATGCATACGAAGCTGCAGGCGATGACCGCAACGCAGCTGCATATTTGAAAAAAATGCTTCAGCATAAAGACAGCATTTCAGATGAGCATTACAACCAGGCCTTCGCGCAAATGCAGGTGCAGTTTGAAACCCAGAAGAAGACGGCGGAAAATCTCCGGTTAAAAAAGGAAAACCTCGAAGCTACGCTTCGCAACAGCAGGCAGCAAAATTTGCTGCTTTCATTGATAGCGAGTCTCGTATTGCTCACAGCTTCCGCGCTCTATGTTTCAATGCTGTTGAAAAGCCGTTATAAAACAAGACTTGCGCTGGAAAAACTGAGCGAACAAAAAAAGCGCATCATTGCGGTAATTGAAGCAGAAGAGAAAGAACGGCAACGCATAGCGGCTGACCTGCATGATGGTCTGGGACAAACGCTGGCTGCAGCTTCGCAGCAATTGAACAAAGCAATGAAAGGGCAGCCGTCGCTGGACAAGATAGATGATCTCATCAACCAGGCCTGTACTGAAGCACGCAATCTCTCACACCAGGTAACGCCGGAACTGTTGCTGCACTTTGGATTGGCAAAAGCCATGGAGCAGGCGATCGTGCGGTTGAACGAAGGAAACGATAAATTAGTTTTTACTCTCTACACGCACATTGAAGAAGCTGTGGGAGATAAAATGATCGAGGTAACGATTTACAGGTGTTTCCAGGAGCTTTGCACCAATATACTGAAGCATTCCCGTGCAACAAATGTTACCGTTCAACTGCATGCCGGCAGAGAAGAAATACAATTACTGATGGAAGACGATGGCATCGGGTTTGAACCAGGCAAAACATCGTATGGCCTTGGATTGAAAAATATGGAAAGCCGCATCGCATTGCTCGGTGGTGAATTAAAGATTGACAGTACGCCTGGCAAAGGCACCACCACCATCATAAAAATCAAAAGAACACTTTTGAGTGAGGTTTCATCTAAAAACACGGTATTGTGAAAAGGATAAAAGTGATACTTGCAGATGATCATGACATCCTGATGGATGGCATTGAATCCATTTTAAATGATGCTCCACATATAGAGGTTGCAGGCAAAGCTTCTTCTGCAGACAAGGCGGAACTGCTTATTGAAAAACTGCAACCTGACCTGTTGCTTACAGACATCAGCATGGGAGCTGTATCCGGTCTTGAATTAACGAAGCGCATTGCTCACCGGTTTCCACTTATCAGGATCATTGTGCTCACCATGCATGATGATGCGCAAAATATTTCTTCCATGCTTGAAGCTGGCGCTACGGGCTACCTGCTGAAGAATGTAAAGCAGGCGGAGTTGCTGGCTGCTATAGATAATGTAATGGCAGGCAGGCAATACATTCAGCAATCGCTTGTTGGAGCGTATTCGCGCAGCAGTTCAAAAAAATCCGCTCCAAAACAGGGACAACTCACACCAAGAGAAATAGAGATCATCCGGCTGATAGCACAGGAGCTGACAACTGCAGCAATAAGCCGGCAATTGTTCCTTTCTGAACACACCGTAGAAACGCACCGCAAAAACATCTGGCGCAAGACCGGCGTAAAAACGGTAGTAGGGCTATTGAATTTCGCGCGGGAACAGGGGTTGTTGTAATTAGCTGATGAGATAATTAGCTGATGAGATGATCAGGGGCTCGTTCATCAGCTCATCAACTAATCAGCTAATCCTTCCAAAATACCTACCAGCAGGTATTGCCGGCTGGCATGAATTGCTGTTGTTTTGCTGCTCAACTTTCACTTAAATAAAATTACTTTATGAGAACAGCGCGCCGCCCGGGAATGATTTTTTGCCTTACTGTACTTTCTGTTTTCTTCTTCTCTTCTGCTTCTGTTGCCCAAAGCAAGGACGAGATCATCAACGGCAGTTACTTTGTTGCTTTTGGCCGTTTTGCCAGCAGCGGTGAATTAACGTACTGGCGTCAGAACGTTGGCAACCGCAACATTCAGCAAATGGTAGATAACCACAGGAATTATCTTAAAGACAACAAGATCGAGAGAGAAAAAGCAGTGAAACTTTCTTACATGGATGCATTTGGATGGCAGCCCAGCGCTGATGAATTGCGTTACTGGACCGGTCAGAACAAAACTTATGCAGAAATGATGACCAATCATATCCAGAACTGGCTGAATGTTTATGCAGATAAAAAAGAGCACGTGATCAAACAATCTTATTACAAAGTATTTGCACGCAGCGCAACTAAAGACGAAGTGAAATACTGGATGGGCCAGCCAACTTATTCTTTTGTTCAACTGGTAGCTATCCATACTACCTGGAAGCAAATGAACCAGAACAGCTCCACGCTCACTAAAGTGAAACCAAACATCAACGCAAACGATATTTCTACAGCCGGCTTCAGTCCGCAGGCTATCAGTGGTGTTGTAGCTGCCGGCGGAATGAACGTTATAGCTCCAGGCGGAGGAAATGTGGTAGCTGCGGGAGGAATGAATGCGATAGCCAGGTAAAATAAAAATGCGGTTGTAGCAAACAGATGACATCATTAATTAACTTAGTGCCTGAGCTAAAATTTTATTGAACATCTTCAAACTACAGCACATGAGCAGACGCCAGTTTATCCGTTCATCTGCGCTCACCCTGGGCGCAGTTGCTTTTACACGTTCAGAACTGTTTGCATCTTTATTGGCCGATCCCTGGAAGGTCACCATGTTGCGAAACAACGTAGGCATATTTACAGAAAGAGGCGGCACCATCGGTTTTTATTTATCCAAAGATGGTATTGTGGTTGTGGATACTCAATTCCCTGATCAGTCTAAACACCTGATAGGCGAACTGAGAAAACAAAATCAACAGCCATTCAGGCTGCTTATCAATACGCATCATCATGGTGATCACAGCTCGGGCAATATTTCATTCAAAGGATTAGCAGAGCGTGTGCTGGCGCATTCCAATTCAAAAGCCAACCAGGAACGTGTGGCCAAAGAGCAAAAGAAAGAAGACCAGCAGTTATACCCGGACCGTACTTATGATACCCTTTGGGATGAAAAGGTCGCAGGCGAAAGGGTCTGTCTTCATTATTTTGGACCAGCTCATACCAATGGAGACAGCCTTGTGCAGTTTGCACATGCTGACATTGTACACATGGGCGACCTGATGTTCAACCGCAGGCATCCATTCATCGACCGCAGTGCAGGAGCTTCTGTTTCCAACTGGATCGAAGTGTTGAACAAGACCACGAAGAAGTTTTCCAAAAAGACCATTTATATTTTCGGGCATTCATTGGAACCAGGTAAAGAAACCGGGAATGCCGAAGACCTGAAAATGTTTGGCGATTACCTGGAAAAGCTGTTGAAGTTTGCAGAGTCTGAGTTCAAAGCAGGAAAATCGAAAGAAGAGTTTATTAAGAACACTGCTATACCGGGCGTAACGGAATGGAAGGGCGATGGTATTGCGCGTCCGTTGACGGCGGCGTATGAGGAAGTGAGTTTGGGGAAGGGGTCGTGAGGTCAATTGGTCAATTGGTCATTGGGTCATTAAGTCAAATGGGAAAGTTTATAAGGAAAGCGAGAGAACGCGTCCCGATAGCTATCGGGATCAGGATTGGTTAGGGTTTTTCAGGATTAGTTGTGGCAATTGTTTTATACCTCAAAGTTTCAGGGAGATATCTTAATAAATCCTAACAGATCCTGATAATCCGCGTTCCCTCGCTTTCAACACATCTAACCTCCAACTTCCGTCAGCTTCTCCAACACATAATGCACCGCCGGGCAAACAGTAGAATTCTTCAACGTAAGTTGCGGGCGCTTCAGTAATACATCTTCATCTGTATAAGGATATCTTGCGCAATCCGACGGGCGCACATCATATATCCCGCAAAAATTGTCAGCGCCCAGGAAAGGGCAAGGAGATGATTTTACTACATAATCACCGTCTTCATCCAACCTGAGGTAGGTTTCTATGAACACTCCCTCTTTCATGCCCATGTGCTTGCTGATGCGCTTAATATCAGGCGTTTTAAACCGGGGAGAATAATTTCTGCAGCAATTGGCGCACTCCAGGCAATTGATATTTGTGAAAGCCTCTTCATGCAGTTCGGGCAATAATTTCAACAGTTTCTGCTGATTCCCGGACTTAAGTAGCTGTTTATAAGCTTTTTGACGCCCGGCTGATTTTTTGTTCCAATTATGTAACAAATGTTGAGACACTGAAAGGCTTTAAGCGCAAAGGTAGCGTCTCCTTCCGGATGAAAATATTGGCAATATGTTAATGACGATCTTTACAGACACCTTACGGGAAAACCTGGGCATTCTTAAAAGCACGCCTTTTTTTGCAATTATTATTGCGGTTGAGATCATTCTCAGCAACTATCACAACCAGAAAGTTTACACCTGGAAAGAAACTGCCACCAATTTTTTCCTGTCCTTATTGAACGGCGGCCTCGACCTGCTGGTGCGCGGCGGATACCTGATCGTACTGGCATTTGCATGGAACTCGCGGCTATTCGTCATTGAAAATTCTTTTTTGTATTGGATTACGCTGGTGCTGAGCATCGACTTCCTGATGTATTGGCTGCATCGCCTTGAACATTATTCACGCGTATTCTGGGCAGTGCATGTAACGCATCACTCCGCTGAGCACATGAATGCTACGGTAGAATTTCGCAGTTCCGTGTTCCAGCCCCTATACAGGTTCATTTTTTTTATTCCTTTAGCCTGGTTCGGCTTCAGGCCCATCGATATTTTTTTCGTGTATTCGCTCATGCAAACCTGGGGATTATTCGTGCATACGGAAATGATCAAAAAACTGAGCTGGCTGGAGTATGTGCTGGTTACGCCTTCGCACCACCGGGTGCATCATGCATCGAACACGAAATACCTTGATAAGAACATGGGCTTTTTGCTGATATTTTGGGATAAGTTATTCGGAACGTTCCAGAAAGAATTATCGCCTGAAGAATATGAGCCGATAAAGTACGGACTTACCAAGCCTCTCGAAAATGCAAACCCGTTAAATATTATCTTTCACGAATGGATAAGCATTGGCAAAGACCTGATGCGGAAAGATATTCCCTGGAGAACAAAGTTTTCTTATTTGTTCAAACCGCCGGGCTGGAGCCACGATGGCAGCAGGAAAACCAGCGAAGAACTGCGAACAGAATTGCAGGAAAAACAGGAAGAAGAACTTTCCGAAAACGAAGGAACTGTAAAAACGTTTACGTATAAACGCCCTGCCAATGTGAGTTAGCCTCCGCGACGGTGAAATACCCTAAAGTAGATCATGTAAGCCGCAAAGATCATCATGAATATGATGAGCTGCTCAAACAATCCCGCGAGAAAGCCGCGGATAAATCCCCAGGCATTTTTTTGCTGATAGAATTGGCTGCATGTCCATGCAAGATAAAACCACCAGATCACCATGTACGCATATACAAACTTCATATAATGCTCGGGCATGCTTAACATCAGCGGAACACAAATGAGGCTGTAGAAAACAGAGCGTTGGCCGGATGCGTATGCAACCATTACCAGGTTCTCCGCATAAGTTTTACCTGATCTTTTAAAAAAAAGCCAGGTAAACAGGGATCCCAGCGGCACTCCCATAAATATCACCAGGTTTGCATGTTTATTAATGAACACACTGATGGGGTCTGGCCGCGTGTTCATGGTCATCAAATTAAAATTTGCGATCAGAAAGGTGGAGATAGCCACCACTATTACCAGGAAACTGAAGGGATTGTAGTACTTTTTTCTTTTTCCTTCCACAAATTCCCTGGCTACATGGCCCGGCCTGAACATCAGTTCACGGATGAGATAGATAATTCCCTTATCGGTATGCATGAAGGCGTGCACCAGTTCGTGCCAGATGTGGGACATCTTTATGCGGTGCGTATCCGTACGTTGCCCACAGGTTGGGCAAAACCGGTCGTCCGCTGTGAGCATGGTTGCACAGTTGAGGCAGTTAGTTGGGTGCATGTGACAATCAAAGATAAGGGGACAAGGCACAAGAAACAAGGCACAGGAAATACCAGCTTGTTCCTTGAATCTTGTGCCTTGTTTCTTCCCGTCAGGGCCTTAACTTTGCGGCTCTTATTCAAATCCCATCGCATGAATTTATTCGAATCCCATCAAAACGAATTTACAGGTCGCCATATCGGTCCCGATGACGCTGAAACCGCTGAAATGCTTCGCACTATCGGCGTAAACAGCCTGGAAGAGCTGATCAGTCGCACAGTTCCGCAGTCCATCCGCATGGACCATGAGCTGAAGATTCCCGCGGCTATGAGCGAAAGCGAATACCTGCATCATATCAAGGAAGTATCCCTGAAAAACAAGCTGTTCAAAAGCTATATAGGTCAAGGCTATTATGATACGCATACTCCTGCTGTCATTCTTCGCAATATTTTTGAGAACCCGGGCTGGTATACCCAGTATACTCCTTACCAGGCCGAGATCTCGCAGGGACGGCTTGAAAGCCTCCTGAATTTCCAGACCATGGTGAGCGATCTTACCGGCCTGCCCATTGCCAATGCCTCTCTGCTTGATGAAGGCACTGCCGCGGCTGAAGCCATGACCATGTTCTTTAATGCTCTCAACCGCGACCATGATCACATCACCCGCCCGAAATTCTTTGTTGATAACGATACTTTTCCCCAGACCATAGACGTGATTGCTACCCGGGCCTTTCCGGTAGGCATTGAGCTGGTAACGGGCGACTATCGTTCCGCAACGCTGGATGAAACTTATTTTGGCGCACTTGTTCAATACCCGAACGATAAAGGGTCTGTTGAAGATTATCGCGCATTCATCGAAAAAGCGCATGCTGTTAATGCATACGTTGTAATGGCCACAGACCTGCTGGCGCTTACTTTATTAACGCCGCCCGGAGAAATGGGAGCCGATGCAGCCGTTGGAACTGCGCAACGCTTTGGCGTTCCGTTGGGATATGGCGGTCCGCACGCAGGTTTCTTTTCTGCAAAAGATGAATTCAAGCGCAGCATCCCGGGCCGCATCATCGGCATCAGCATAGATGCAAACGGCAACCGTGCATTGCGCATGGCGCTGCAGACACGCGAGCAACACATTAAGCGCGAAAAAGCAACTTCAAACATCTGCACCGCGCAGGCATTGCTTGCCAATATGGCCGCGATGTATGCAGTTTTTCACGGACCTGAAGGATTGAAACGCATCGCACAAAGAACCGTTGTGCTTACGCAGGCGCTTGCTGAGGAGCTGAATGCTTTGGGATATGAAGTAGTGAACAAATCACATTTCGATACGATTACTATCCGCGCCAGCGATGCCGCTGCTGTACGCACATTAGCGGAGCAGCGCGAGATCAATTTCCGCTATACCGGCAGTGATCTGATTGGCATCTCGCTGGATGAAACAACTACACAGCAGGATGTTTTTAATATCATCGACATATTCTCATCGGTAAAAAATAATTCTACTACTGCAGTGAGCTTCGATGAAGATGCAGCAGTGAGCGCTATTCCTGCTTTTGCCGTGCGCCAATCGGAGTACCTGAAGCATGAAGTGTTCAACCGCCATCACAGTGAAACGCAAATGATGCGTTACATCAAGATGCTTGAGAATAAAGACATTTCACTTAACACCAGCATGATCGCACTCGGCTCCTGCACGATGAAGCTGAATGCCGCTGCCGAAATGATGCCGCTCAGCTGGGCGCATTGGAGCAAGATCCATCCTTTTGTTCCTGCTGAACAGGCAAAGGGTTACGGACAGGTGATCGATGAACTGGCGGACTACCTGTGCGAGATCACTGCATTTGACGCGTGCAGCCTGCAACCGAACAGTGGCGCGCAGGGTGAGTACGCGGGTTTGCTGGTAATTAAAGCTTACCATGAAAGCAGGGGCGATAAGCATCGCAATGTAATGCTGATACCTATCTCTGCGCACGGCACCAATCCTGCATCAGCTGTAATGGCGGGAATGAAGGTAGTGGTAGTGAAAGCATTGGAGAATGGTTACATCGATGTAGAGGATTTGAAAGCGAAAGCTGCGCAGCATGCGAACAATCTCTCCGGCATCATGATCACTTATCCCAGCACTTACGGTGTGTATGAAGAAACAGTAAAAGATATTACCGCTATTGTGCACCAGCACGGCGGTCAGGTATACATGGATGGCGCGAATATGAATGCGCAGGTGGGATTGACCGCACCGGGATTGATTGGCGCAGATGTATGCCATTTGAACCTGCATAAAACTTTTGCTATCCCGCATGGCGGAGGAGGCCCGGGAATGGGACCGATCTGTGTGAAAGAACACCTGGCGAAGTTTCTGCCGGGGCATGTGGAAATGGTGAGTAGTGAAGTGTCAGTAGGCAGTTCATCTCACAACTCACAACTCACAACTCACAATGCCGTAAGCGCTGCTCCGTTTGGGAGTGCATCTATTTTGCTTATCAGCTATGGTTATATCAGGATGCTGGGAGCTGTTGGCGTGCGCAAGGCAACAGAGCTTGCGATACTGAATGCAAATTATATGCGTGCGCGGCTTACAGGCTCATACGATGTTTTATATCTTGGAACGAATGGCACCTGTGCGCATGAGTTCATTGTTGATCTTCGCCCGTTCAAGCGCACAGCCGAAGTGGAAGCGGAAGACGTTGCCAAGCGATTGATGGATTATGGCTTCCATGCCCCTACCATGAGCTTCCCTGTTGCAGGCACTATTATGATAGAGCCAACGGAGAGTGAAGACAAAAGCGAGCTGGATCGCTTCTGCGAAGCATTGCTGGGCATTCGCCGCGAGATCGCATTGATAGAAGAAGGCGCGCTTGATAAAAAAGACAACATGCTTAAGCATGCACCGCATACGCAGCTTACTGTATGCAGCGATAACTGGAAGCGCCCGTATTCAAGAGAGTCCGCAGCTTTTCCATTGTATTATGTTACGCATAACAAGTTCTGGCCTTCAGTAGCCAGGGTGAACAATACGCATGGCGACCGCAACCTCATCTGCACTTGTGAGCCGGTTGAGGCTTATGCGGAGGCTTAAAAGGTTTAAGGTTTCAAGTTTAAAGTTTAAAGTTTAAGGTTCTTCCTGCCCTGCGAGAACCTCAAACTTTAAACTTGAAACCTTAAACTTTATTCCTACACTCATACGTAATTTATCCGACCTACATAAACATGTGAATCCGCCAACTAAACTTGGGCGGAGTATTCGTGTTTTATACCTTTGATTTCTCCTCCGGTATCTGGTATCCTCGTTCAAACCAATAATTCTGACAGGATTTATCGCACGGTTGGTAGTGTGTTTCACAACTGTTCATAACTGCTTTTTTCACCAAATTATTTGATCATGAGACCTTTTAAGATCGCCATTTGCCTGGGCATCGCTACTGCGTGCTGCTGCTCAACAGCGCAAGCCCAGGGTTTTCTCAAGAAGATAAAAGACAAGGCCGAAGCCGCCGCCAACAAGATTGCAGATAAAAAAGCGGACGATGCAGTAAACGAAAAAACGGGTAATAACAATAACAACAATGGTTCGGGCCCAGGCTCAACCAACAACGGGCCTAAATACGGCAAACCTTCTAATAAAGGAGGACAAGGACTTGTTTCTGCTCCGCCTGATGTAAAAGAAAATCTCGTTTCGTCTGAAACCTCTTTCAAAAGCAGAAGCTATGGCGAGAGCAGGTATGCACTTCAGCAAGCCATGCTGGGCGTGGAATTGCAGATAGGGCAAAACATTTTAAAATCGCTTCCTTCAACCATAGCTGGCCTTAATAAAGACAGCATGCAGGACCAGGTGACCAGCACCGGCTGGGGATGGGCAGGATTGACCATTCAGCGTGTGTATACCGATGCCAAAGAGAAGCAGTTTACACTCACCATTGCAAATAATTCCATGTGGATGCAGGCCGTTAATATGTACCTGGCCAACGGAGGATATGCACAGAATACAGGCGGACAGCAGAACTGGAAACAGGTAAAAGTAAAAGGCAATAAGGCCGTGATCGAATACAGCGAAAACAGCGGCTACAAGCTGAGCGTGCCGATGGGCCAAACTTCGCTGCTGATTCTGGAAGGCATCAACTTCGCTACGGAGCAGGAGATGATGAACGCAGCTAACCAGATCGATATCGATGGTATCAAGAAAAGCCTTGGAGAAAAATAACCGAACACACAAATGACTATCATCATGAAAAAAATATATTTCGTTCTCATCGCACTGTTCTCGTTTATAGCTGTACATGCGCAGCAGGATTTTAATAAACATCTCGCAGAAGCACGCACTGCTTATGCCGCAGGCAAATTGGACGATGCACGGTTTGCGATGCAGCAGATGATGCAGGAACTTGACATGATCACGGGAAAAGAAGTGCTGAAGTTGTTACCGGCAAAAATGCTGGATCAGAATGCAAAGATGGACAGGGATAATGTGAGCGGCGCTTCTGGCTGGGTAGGCGTTCTTATTCACCGCGAATATGGTGTGGATACAAGAAAGCCCGGAGACAGCGTAAGAAGCAATGTTATTGAACTGGAAGTTATCAGCAATTCCCCTTTGATAGGAACTTTAAACGCATTGCTTTCACTTCCATTTATTGGAAACAATCCTGATCAAAAGATCATTAAGATCAATGGATATAAAGCGCTGGTTCAAAAAGTTTCCGGCGACACTGATAAACCTGAGTTTGAACTGCAACTTCCATTGAACAATGCCCTGGTAACCCTCAGAGCCCCTACCCGTTCGCAGGACGATCTTATTAAGATGGCGAATACGCTGCCGGTGGCGGAGATTGCGAAGATGATACAATAAGGTTTAAGGTTTAAAGTTTGAAGTTTAAGGTTCTTACAGGATATGAACAACCTTAAACTTCAAACCTTAAACTTTAAACACTTCCCTTACCTCCTCACAAACACCTTCACCCTCGACCCTACCGTAAACACCGGCCCTATTGCTGCATAGCTTATAAATTGAGTATTTTTTTCTGATTTCCAGGTAAGCACCTGTTCGTGTCGTTCGTAGCGGTAAATAGTATCGATCCTTACTAATTCAGCATCCATTGCTTGAACCTGCGCTTCTTTGAAGGAATAGCATCCTGTAAGGATGAGAATAGCAGTAAAGGCAGATAAGACTGTTTTCATCTGGTCTGATTTAACTGTGAAGGAAAGCTGGGGGTTGTCACGATAACTGCCGGGACAACCTCCAACTTTACTATTCAATCTTCATGCCCTCAATACCTCAGCACTGCCGCCATCACACTCTCCGCCGGCATCATCTCTTTATCCAACATAAAAACTTCTCCGCCGGTAAGCAGGGTTTTCGATACTGCAATGTCCAAAAGGTCTTCATCATTTTCCTGCTCGGTTTCATTCACTTTCAACTCATTGGCCATTTCATCGAATGTGCCCCAGACGTGTGCGCCCTTTTGTACAAAGAGATGCGAGATCTGTCCGTAATGCGCGGCAGGAATAATATCATCTGTTATTGATGTTGTCAATGCGGTGGCAGATTGATTGCCATAAAGCTCAAGCGCCTTGTGCATCCGCTGCTGAAAATAAGGCACCATCTTCTCCATTGCCAGCGCATACAATACGCTGGTCTCATCACGCTCATGGCTGCCGGTCAAAGCCTCTTCACATACGTGCTTATAGTCAGACACGGATTTGTAAATAGGTATAAGATATTCCACACCCGCCAGCAACAATGGGGCATGCTCTGCATGAAGCACTTCTTTCCAGATCACATCGTCAACAGTTTCCAGGTAGGTGGTCAATTCAACTTTATCATCGTTGTTATTGCCTCCTCCTGCGCCATGAAAATTAGCGCCGCCTGTTCCACCACGGCCGCCTGCGCGGAAAGTTGTGGCTACATCTTTATCATATCCCAGCGTTGCAGTCATGTCCTCACCCTGTGGAAGACCGGGTACGTCAATATATTCAATGCCGAACGTATCGCACCGGAAAAGCTTCGCTGTTTTTTTGCTGATCACTAAAAGATAAAAGAATTCTTTAGCGGTCATCAGCGGTATCAACGGTGCTACCTGGAATGATGAATTAACGAGTATTTCTTTTTCGGGAGTTATGGGCAGCTTCATGTATTTGAAATAATCATTGCTGATAAAAACTGCCAGTCCCTGTGATTGCTTTCGCCAGAAAGTTTCATCGATCAACAATTCCTGGCCTGGCTCCAGCAATTTTTCAATAGATGCATTGTTGTGCCCTTTACTTTTCAGTGCAGATTTAATTTCATTCAACAAATGCTTGAACTCACGCTGGTCTGCCAGCTCATTTACGTCAACACCTGAAGCATGTGTTGGAAGATAAACAGAGATGCAGGGAGTACCTTTATGATTAGCGAGGTCCGCAAACAATTCTTTATTCAACCTGTGCGAAAGTTCCTGCGGCTTCACGTTCGTTCGCTCTTCATTGTAAGTCAGATCGTCAGATTTCCTGCTGTCCTGTGCGTCTTGCTGGTTCTTAAAACGGTCATGACCTTTTTCTGTATTTCTATTGGGATGCCTAACCGGAACACCTGGAGCAAGCTCATCTTCCCCAGTGGTATATTTATCCGATATGTCCATGTATTGGTCCAGTTTATCAGGCTCTGTTGGATGTAAGCCCAATCCTTCTTCCTTTCCTGCTCCCGAGGGTTTCCCTTTAGGAGGGTGGTATTTTGCGCTTCTATCTTTTCCCATATAAATGTGTTTATAGATAAAACACAATTAGCATACCGAAGGGCAAGAAGCCAGTGGGAAATGGCAAGTGGGGAAATCTTTCAGTCCTATTTGCCACTACATTGTCCCTATTTGATAAATGGGTGTTTTTCACGTTTATTGCTCAAGCTGCTTTCAGGAACTTTCATTACATTCATCAACCATTATTCATTAACCAAACCTTATTCACATGGCAGACACAGTTCAGGTGTACGAAGTAAAAAGCGTAAAACTTACTATCGAAAAAAAATTACCTCCTACACTTCTTATTCATGCAGACGGAGTAACAAGAACGGCCGGGTATAAGGACCCGCGGCTGGAACCTTACGTTTATATTCAGCCTCCGCCCGATGGCATTTATGATTTCAGCTTTGTTGCGGATAAACCTTCTGGTCCCGTAGCAGATGTGTTAACACCTGTGGAAGCTGACTACAAATGGGATAATTATCCAAAAGACCTTAAAGGCGTACGCGTACATGCGGAAACCAATGAGATTGAAGAAAAATTAGGTTATTAAGAAAAGCACGGATTATTTAGAATAACATTCATCAGTCCATAATAATCCGTGCTTTTTTCTTCTTTGTTTATCTTCGGGCATGCGCTGCCTGATCATCTGCTTTATTTGTTTTGCATATTCAGCAAGCTCACAGTCAAGAGCCAGGGACATCGGCATTAAACCAGGCGTATTGCCAACAGGCAGGTTCAATGCCATTACAGATGTTCCGGGGCTGATGGTTGGACATACCACACTTATCAAAGGCGATTCCATACGCACAGGCGTTACAGCTATTCTTCCTTATAACGGAAATATCTTTCAGCAAAAAATACCCGCAGCCATTTACGTTGGTAATGGATTTGGAAAACTATCCGGCGTAACACAGGTAAAAGAATTGGGCAATATAGAAGCACCCATTGTACTTACCAATACACTCAATGTAGCAGTTGCCATGGAGGCGGTGATAGACCATACGCTTCAGCAGCCAGGCAATGCGCAGGTGCAATCAGTGAACGCAGTTGTTGGTGAAACAAATGATGGATACCTGAACGATATCCGCGGCCGCCATGTAAAAAAACAGGATGTGCTGGATGCCATCCGGTCAGCTAAAACAGGTATTGTTACAGAAGGATGTGTTGGGGCAGGCACAGGTACGGTTTGCTTTGGGTTCAAAGGCGGCATCGGCACCGCTTCACGCAAGCTGCCGGCTTCTTTGGGAGGATATACGGTAGGCGTGCTGGTGCAAACCAATTTCGGCGGAGTGCTGCAGATAGATGGTGTGCCTGTTGGAGAAGAATTAAAGAAGTTTTTTTTGAGCGATCAATTAAATAACCCTGTGGATGGCTCCTGCATGATAGTAGTGGCAACGGATGCGCCGCTCGACAGCCGCAACCTGGAGCGGTTAGCCAAAAGAGCATTTATGGGACTGGCCAAAACCGGCGGCATTGCTTCCAACGGAAGCGGCGATTATGTGATCGCGTTTTCTGTTGACAGCAGCCTGCGCATTCCGCACAACCCAACTTCGCGTGTACAGCTAATGAATGTTTTGCATAATGATGTAGTGTCGCCTCTTTTCATGGCGGCAATAGAAGCTACCGAAGAAGCTATTATCAATTCATTATTTGCTGCCACAACTATGAAAGGAAGAGCAGGGCACGTGGTGGAAGCGCTGCCGGTGGAGAAAGTGAAGGAGATAATGAGGAAGTATAACCGTATTAATGTGAAGATGTGAAAATAGCTCAATAGCTCAATTGAGTTTGAGCTGCGCTCAGTATTAATTTTCACATTTTCTAATTTTTAAATTTGCTAATTAGTGAGTCGTACAGCTTATTTCAACGGTGAGTTCATGCAGGAAGAGAACGTCCGTCTGCACATCAGTGATCTTTCCATCCAGCGTGGCTATGGTGTTTTTGATTTTTTCAGAACCATCAATCACCAGCCGTTCTTTATGAACGATTACCTCGAGAGGTTTTTCAATTCGGCCAAAGGGCTGCACCTTGATCCGGGAATAAGCAAAGAGAAACTGCAGTCTGTTATTCATGAACTGATCAACCGCAATCAGCTTCCGCAATCAGGGTTCAGGCTTACGCTTACGGGAGGGTACTCTCCTGATTCATACCTGCCGGCTTTGCCCAATTTTATTATTACTCATCAGCCGCTATCTCCCAGACCTGCCGCTATGGTTGAAGATGGCCTGAAGCTTATTACGCATGAGTATATACGTGAGTCCCCTGAACTAAAAAGCATCAGTTATCTTACTGCTGTTCGCATTCAACCCATGATCAGGGCAGTCGGCGCAACAGATTCACTTTATCACTGGAAAGGTGTGATATCTGAATTACCGCGATCGAATTTTTTTATTGTTACGAGAGATGAGACCATAGTTACCGCTTCTGAAAATATCCTGCGCGGAATCACCCGTAAAAAAACACTGGAGCTGGCGGGCAAACATTTCAAGGCAGAAGAAAGAACTATCACGATCGATGATGTTCGCGAAGCAAAAGAAGCTTTTGCAACCAGCACTACCAAGCAGATCG
>JBAVMD010000274.1:0-6067 GCA_049689695.1 Chitinophagaceae bacterium
CTATCCTTTTGATCAGGGCGCTAATTCAATATGGTATTTTAATAAGGAGAAAGGAATATATAGTTTCTTATTGTATCCAAATGGCCGCATCATACAGCAGAACAACCGAGAGCTCGATCAGTTTACACATAAAAATGTAATAAACAATTGTGTGAATGTGGGTCCCGTTTTCTGGGGGCAAACCTTTGATACGGCAGATACGAGGTCGTTCATTACCCGTTTTGATATGAACAACCGTACCGCCGAAATAAAATACGACCTGTATGAAATATTCCGTAACAGCGGGGGATTCTCTTCCGATTGTTTCAATGCCAGCATGGATGGCAGTTTCATAAAGATCAACGATTCTTCTTTTTTGTTTTACAATTATTACAGCAGCTATTTTTTATGGTTCAATGATAAAGAATATAAGATATGTGCCGGAATAGACTCACTGCCGCTGCGTACGTTCAAAAAAATAAGCTCGGTTGTTGAAGGATACCAGGTAGAGAGATGCATAGCGGATAACGAGAATTTCGTATACCTGTCCGGCTGCTCTGATGGACATTACGTGTACATGCTTTCAAATATTTCAAGCAAGCAGGTGAAAGAGCAGCGACTGATAGATGTTTTCTACGCAAACGATATGCGGTACCGCGCATCGTACATCGTTCCACGCAGGCACAATAGCCGGCCTTATGGCATTGCTACGGATGCCACATCAGGGTCTTTGTATGTGACATACGACGACAATACACTTGTTAAATACATCAAGCCTGTATGAAAATAAAACCATTCAACCTGCTCGTAATTTTGCTTATTGCAGCCAGCGTAATTTATAAGGTGATCTATCATTTTGAAGTGAAGCTGCGATTTGCTTTGCTGCCCTTTATCAGCGATTATAGTTTGTCCTGGATAATGGATGTGATGATAGGTGTGGAAGCAGTTTTTATGCTGCTGCTGTTATTACGTATTCCACAACCAGCTTTGTGGTATTCTATTGCCATCTATTTCAGCGCTCACCTGGCATTGCTTGCTTATCAGAAACTATTCACGTCATGCAGTGAATGTGTTTATCATTCCAACTTCATAGGAGAGCCGATAAATATTTCAATCGTGTTATTTTTCATTGGAATTGTCAGCGTGCTCTTTGCATCTGCAAACAGGAGCACTGCTAAATAAAAAATGGCCGCCCAAAGGCAGCCTTTTTTAATGATATTTAAGAAGCTTATTTGCTGATGAAAGCAACACTGTCAATACCGATCATATCTGCATTGCTTCCGCTTGGGCCTGAGTTAGGAACATAATAACGGAATGCAAAACGGCCTTGTGTGGTACCAGTAATGCCAGACAATGTAAGTGTATACTTTGTCCAGTCGATTGGGTAATCGGTTAACACCATGTTGGCATTGATCTCCAGCAGTTGCGTAGTGAAATCGCCTACAGCTTCAGGACCGGTACCAATGTTTGTAGAACCGTTTTTCAGATTAGCCCTTACCTGCATACGATCAATGTAATCGCCATGGCTGCGGGTATAGAAAATGATCTGGTCGCCGTTCTTCATGGGGCGTGCCGGGCTGATAAGCCATGCACTGGTAGTTCCTGCACCGCTGGTAGCGTTCATGTCCACACTTGCGAAATCATTGGGAGTGAATTTTGCTGAATAAGCGGGGAAGCCCACTACATCACTGCCCAGTTTACCGCCCAATTCATACATACCCTGCCTCCAGTTGCTTGGACCTGTAGGCCAGCTGTTGTTGATGATAGCCCATCCTTTAGCGCTGATATTTGCAACTGTATCGAACTCCTCAACAAATGAGAATACAGGAGCGGCAGGAGGAGTTGCTGCGGTTTCATTCTTAAAATCTTTTTCGCAGGCCATCATCAATACTATGGCCGAAAGAACCGATATAGATGTGAATATATTTTTAGTCATGTTGATTGTGTTTGAAGGTTTAATTCATTACTTCTTGCCTACATACGCCACACTGTCAATAGCTACTGCTGATCCACGGCCATTGCTTCCTGCATCTTCAGTAAAGTAGCGGAAGGCAAAGCGTCCTTTTGTAGGGCCGTTAAGTCCGCCCACGACTGCTTCAAACCGGGTCCATTTTGTAGGATAAGCTTCAGGGTTATACAAGGCAGGAGATGTATGAGCTTCATAATATTCCCTGTTGATATCGAGCAATGTAGTAGTAAAATCTCCGGGATTAAATCCATCACCAACATTCAGTCCATCATTACGTGAATTCAGCCTTACCTGCAGGCGATTGGCGTAATCTGTGGAATCACCGCCGCCGAGATCGTATAAAGCGATGCGGGTATAAAATACAATCTTATCACCATTTTGCATATTGATAGAAGGCGAAACGAGCCAGTTGCTGATTATGCCTGCCGCCGCCGAAGTAGACTGATAGTCAGCTCCTATAAAGCCGGCATAAGAGCCTTTTGAAGAGTGCGGAGTGAAAGGGATCGGATAAGCAAGGCCTGTAATGACGGGATTGTTGAACAAGCCCTGAACCCATACAGAAACACCTTTGGGCGAACTTGCATTGATAGGAACCCATCCGCGGGCAAATGCAGATGAAGTAGTGTCAAATTCTTCAACAAAGGATTGGTTTGATACTGCCGGAAGCGCCAGTGTAGAAGCATCATCTTTTCTGCACGCCTGTAAGGCTACCAGTGCGAGTCCTGAAAATAGCAATACTTTACGCAGCGTAGAATTTCTCATAAGCGTCACTAGTTAGTTTGGTTTTGAAAGATTAGTGAAAATAAACAATTTTAGCAAAATAGAAAAAATAGTTACACCTGAATGACCCCTGTTTTGAAGGGCGGAATCAGGGGGTTTTGATTTGCCGCGGTGATGCCTTCCGAGATCACTTCTCTGGTAGCTACAGGGTCTATTATTTCATCAACCCAAAGCCTTGCCGCCGCATAATAGGGCGTAGTTTGCTTATGATACCTGTTTTTTATTTTGTTCAGTAACGATGTTTCGTCTTCAGGGCTGATTGTCTTGCCTTTCGCCTTCATGCCCGCTACCTGTATCTGCAACAGCGTTTTTGCTGCCTGCTCGCCGCCCATTACCGCTATTTTAGCTGTTGGCCAGGCATAAATGAAACGGGGATCATACGCCTTTCCACACATAGCATAGTTGCCTGCTCCATAAGAATTTCCAATCACTATCGTGATCTTGGGCACTACTGAATTAGCCACCGCATTCACCATCTTAGCGCCATCTTTAATGATGCCTGCATGTTCGCTGCGGCTGCCTACCATAAAGCCCGTTACATCCTGGAGGAATACCAGCGGTATTTTCTTTTGGTTGCAGTTCATGATGAACCGCGCTGCTTTATCGGCGCTGTCGTTATAAATAACACCGCCCATCTGCATCTCGCCCTTGCGCGATTTCACGATCTTTCTCTGGTTGGCCACAATACCCACAGCCCAGCCGTCGATCCTGGCATAACCGCATAAAATGGTTTTGCCATAATCTGCCTTGAACTGGTCGAAAGCCGAATCATCTACTATCCGCTCGATGATCTCGACCATATCGTAAGGTTTGGAACTGTCTGAAGGAATAAGCCCATGCAGGTCTTCAGGATTTTTCTGAGGGGGCTTGCTTTTTACCCGGTCAAAACTCGCGCTTTCCTGTTTTCCTGTTTTTGCCATGATCCTCTTCACCTGGTCAAGGCATTCCTGTTCTGTTTTGAACTTATAGTCTGCAATGCCACTGATCTCTGTATGCGTGATGGCGCCGCCCAGGGTTTCCATATCAACGTCTTCGCCTATGGCGGCTTTCACCAGGTAAGGGCCTGCCAGGAAAATGGAGCCGTTGCCTTCCACCATGAGTGTTTCATCGCTCATAATGGGAAGATAGGCGCCGCCTGCAACACAAGATCCCATTACGGCAGCTATCTGCGGAATGCCCATGGCGCTCATACGCGCATTGTTGCGGAAGATGCGCCCGAAATGTTCTTTATCCGGGAATATCTCATCCTGCATGGGCAGGAATACGCCTGCACTGTCTACCAGGTAAATGATCGGCAGATTATTCTCCATCGAGATCTCCTGCAGCCGAAGGTTTTTCTTTCCGGTAATGGGGAACCATGCGCCTGCTTTAACTGTTTGATCATTGGCCACGATCACGCATTGGCGTCCGCTTACATAACCCAATCCTGCAACAGTGCCCCCAGCGGGACAGCCACCCTGCTCCTCATACATTTCATAACCGGCGAAAGAGCCGATCTCGATAAAAGGCTTTTCGGAATCACGCAGGTATTCGATGCGTTCACGTGCGGTAAGCTTATTTTTTTCGTGCTGCTTTTCGATCGCTTTTTTTCCTCCGCCCAATGATATCTGTGCTTTCTTCTGGCGAAGGTCGCTCAGTGCAAGGCGAACGAAATCTTCATGCTTATTGAATTCAAGGTTCATGGATGCAAAATAACGATTGTACGTGCTTTTTCTTAATATCATTGCATCATGTTTAAAAGATACGGGCTGGTAATTGTTATTGCACTGGCTGTTATCATAAAAGTGTTTTCGCTTTTTCCATCTGCCGTGGAGAAATATTATTCGCATGGCATATATCCGGTGCTGGTTTCGGTGCTGCGGTTTTTATTTGGATGGATACCTTTCAGCATCGGTGATGTGCTGTATGGCTTAGCGGTTTTGTACCTGCTGGTGAGCCTTGTTCAATTCATTCGCAGGCTTGTGAAGAGAAAGGCGGACCGTACTTATTTTTTAAGAATCGGTAAACGTACTTTGGCGATCATACTATGGGTATACGTGCTGTTCAATGGTTTGTGGGGATTGAATTATAACCGCGTTGGCATTGCACAGCAGATGAATCTGAAACTGACTACGTATACGGTGGATGATCTTTCGCAGATCGTACAGCTTACCATTGGCAAGTTGCATCAGCTGGATACCATCGCATTGGCCCACCGTGATGCTTTTCATAAAAAAAAATTCCTCTTTGGGCAGGCGGTGGAATCTTATGAACAGGTAGTAAAGCAATTTCCTTTTCTGGAATACCATCGGCCTTCCGTGAAGCCATCATTATACAGTTATCTTGGCAATTACCTTGGATATACGGGCTATTATAATCCTTTTTCAGGTGAGGCCCAGGTGAATACTACAGTGCCGCTGGAGATACAGCCTTTTACTACCACGCATGAGATAGGGCACCAACTTGGATTTGCGAAAGAGAATGAAGCAAATTTTGCGGGCTTCCTCGCTGCACGTGCGTCAACGGATGCTGCCGTGCAATATTCGGTGTATTTCGATCTGTATATTTATGCTTACAGGAATTTGGCAGGGATGGATTCTTCGCTGGCCAGATCGCTTCACCGGCAATTGCCTGCTGTTACCCGCAACGACCTGCGTCAGTTAAAAGCCTTTTACGAAAAGTATGAAAATCCTTTTGAGCCCATCATCCGCAAATTATACGGGCAATACCTCAAGGCCAATGAGCAGCCACAGGGAATATTGAGCTATGATGAAGTGATAGCGTGGGTGGTAGCATATTGGAGGAGGTATGGAGAGATATAGTTACGAGTTACGGGTAACTCGTAACTCGTCTCAAACACACGTACTCTCTAAAACTTATTCTTCCACATCATACTCTCTACCGGCCTGTTTGCCTGGCCGGCATACTTGGCATTCTTTTTCTGGTTGTATTTCACTTCAATCTCGCCATCAACGGGGAAGTAAATAAGTTGCCCTACCGGCATGCCGGGATATACCTTAACGGGTTGCTTTACGGAAATCTCCAGCGTCCAATGGCCGCAGAAGCCAACATCGCCTTTGCCGGCAGTTGCATGGATGTCGATGCCCAGCCTGCCTGTAGACGATTTGCCTTCCAGGAAAGGAACATGCGCATGCGTTTCCGTATACTCCAGGGTTACGCCCAGGTAAAAGATGTGGGGATACAGCACGAATCCTTCTTCAGGAATTTCGAAAGATTCAATTTCATTGTGCTTCTTTGCATCCAGGATGTGCTCCCTGTAAGTGGCCAGCCAGGGGCCCAGGTGCACATCATAAGAGTTGCTGCCAAGACAGTCGCGCTTATACGGATCGATCTTAATGG
>JBAVMD010000275.1:0-6035 GCA_049689695.1 Chitinophagaceae bacterium
AGGGCACCTAGCTCCAGAGAGACAGTGGGCTCGCCTGTAACGGCATGCCCTTTTGCCATATTTGCAATCATTTGTTTTGTACTGATAGCCGTCCACCGCATATTCAATGGCCTGCAGATGGTCTCGAGGGTAATGGATTCGAAATCTTTCTTTGCGATCCTGGATAGTATATTACCTAAAAGTCCATACGCGACGTTGGAATACCGCCACCGCGTATCAAAATCATAATCAGGCTGAAAACCGGAGACGTATGCAAAGAGCGTCTCTTCGGTGTAATCAGCGTAAGGGTTATCTATGTCTTTGGGGTATGGATTATAAGGAAATCGCGGCATACCCGACCGGTGGGTGGAGAGGCTGAGAAGAGTGATCTCCCGTCCGTTCCGAACAGGTGACTTAACGGATGCAGGAAGATATTTCGAAATGGGGTCAGTAAGGTTCAATTGATGTTTCAAACTCATTTCAGCCAGTAAGACAGATGCAAAGACCTTAGTGATGAAACCGATCTCATAGACGGTATTGCCATCAGGATGCACCGGCTTTTGATCGCTCACTATCCCTTCGGAGTAGATCTGCCTGCCACTAGCATCGATAATGCCTACAACAATGCTCTTGCTCCGTTTGTTCGCAACTTCACGTTTGATGATCGCTTTAATACTATCGGCTGGTATCTGGCTGCACGCAATGTAATGTGCAACGAGCAGGGTGGTAATGAGCAAGAATCTTTTCATGTCTTTCTATATTATTCATGGGACGTTGAGAAGGTATGCCAAGTTACGCCTGATCGTGCCAACGCATGGAACTATCCAAATGCTTAGCGATAAATATATTGGTCGAACCCACTCCATTTGATTTTCTTAACTTTGCGGGATGATTGGTCAGGAACGGTTGAAAACTTCGGAGTTCAATGCGGAATTAAAGCTAAAGGGCTTTAAGGTGTACGAAATAGACAATAAGGGTAACTCCGGTCATGCGTATAGCCGGAAAGATTTTTATAAGATTAACCTTACTACCGGCAAGTTTATTTTTCATTACGCAGATAAGAGTTTAGAAACAGACGATACCTTTTTATTTTTTGGCAATCCTAATATTCCTTACTCCTGCCAGGCGGTATCAAAAAAATTCAGTGGCTACACCTGTCTCTTTACCGAAGAATTTTTGAAGTCAGGCGACCGGTCCGAAAGTCTTTTGCAGTCGCCTTTATTTAAACTTGGCGGCACACCTATTATGACATTAAATGAGGAGCAAAAAGATTTCATTATCCGTGTCTTTAAGCGAATGCTTGCAGAGCAGGAGGCCGATTATGCCTTTAAGGATGAGTTAATACGCAATTACATTAACTTAATCATACATGAGGCGGTTAAATTGCAGCCAACAGAAACTCAATCAAAAAAGATAAATGCTGCGGAACGCATTACAGCAGTGTTTTTGGAACTGCTTGAACGCCAGTTCCCAATTGAAAGTACAGACCGGCCATTAGAGATAAAAACAGCCCAGGACTTTGCCAGGAACTTGCATGTTCACGTCAACTATTTAAACAGTTCGGTAAAGGAAGTTACCGGCAAACCTACCACGGCTCACATTGCCGACAGGATTATCAGCGAAGCAAAAGCATTGCTGCAACACACCAGATGGAGCGTTGCTGAAATTGCTTATGCTCTTGGTTTTGAATATCCCACTTACTTCAACAACTTCTTCAAAAAGAAAACGGGCGAAATACCAAAGGCTGTCAGGTTAACCCACATTTGATTTTTATACTTTTTCCTTTGTTTTTCATTATTTATTGGCAGGGCTTATCGGGAGCTTTGCATTATAAAACAGTAAGTAAATGAAAACAAAAATCTTCTTTATAGCATTCTTAGCAATACTAACAACTGGATTAAAAGGCAGGGCACAAACGTCAGCAGGAAAGAAAACAACCGTTCAGGCAGTCACATTCAAAAAAGACAATTTGAACTTAGCAGGTAATGTTTATTTACCGGCAGGTTTTGATAAAACTAAAAAGTATCCTGCTATTGTAGTTGTACATCCGGGCGGTGGCGTAAAGGAACAAACTGCAGGTTTGTATGCACAGCAACTTGCAGAAAACGGTTTTGTAACTCTTGCTTTTGATGCTTCGCACCAGGGAGCAAGTGAAGGGTTACCTCGTTTTCTCGATAACCCTTTAAACCGTGTCGGTGATATTTACAGCGCTGTAGACTATCTCGTTACACTTCCTTATGTTGATGCGGCCCACATCGGTGGTTTAGGTATTTGTGCAGGCAGCGGAGCAGCGGTAAAAGCAGCAATGACTGAACGCCGCATTAAAGCCCTTGCAACTATTAGTGGCGTAGATGTTGGAGCAGCTTCACGTCGTGGATGGGAAGGTAAAGGTTCAGGTGAAGATGTAATGGCAACTTTAGAAGCAGTTGCCAAACAACGTACAGCAGAAGCGAATGGCGCAACGCCTATTTATGTGCCTTATGTGCCGGAAGTGGGCGACAAAACAGCACCAAGAGATTTACAGGAAGCTGCCGAATATTACAGAACACCTCGTGGTCAATATCCAACTTCTACTAATAAGTTACTTTTTAGTGGTGTGAGTTATGGCATTTTGTTCGATGGATTTGGACAGGCTGACAAGCTACTTACACAACCACTGTTATTAGTTGCCGGAAGTGAAGCTGGTTCTCTATGGCACAGCCAGGAGCTTATACAAAAGGCTGCTTCAAAAAACAAAGAACTATTCATCATTAAAGACGCCACTCACATGGATTTGTATGATGGAAAGCAATATGTACCACAAGTAACAACGAAGTTGACGGAGTTCTTCGGTAAAAATCTATAGACTACCAACACGGCAGTGGCCGGTGCAGGTTTAATTCTAACACCTTTACTATCATCTGCATTTTCAAACCCGGCAAATAATAATAATGAGGGCAATGACCAGCTCAATAAAATCAATGAAATGAAAACACGAAAATTGGGGAAATTAGAAGTCTCTGCATTAGGGCTCGGATGTATGAACATGAGCGGCAACTACAATGCTCCAGCCGATAAACAACAATCCATACGGACGATCCGTAGAGCATTTGAAAATGGTGTCAGGTTCTTTGACACAGCCGAAGTGTATGGACCCTACACAAACGAAGATTTAGTAGGAGAAGCCCTCCAGCCATTCAGAGACAAGGTAAAAATTGCTACCAAGTTTGGGTTTGAATTGGAGGACCCAAGAAGTGGTTTAAATAGCCGACCTGAAAGAATAAAGAAGGTTATAGAAGCATCTTTAAAACGTCTTAGAACAGACCACATTGATTTATATTATCAACACCGTGTTGACCCGAATGTGCCGATTGAAGAAGTGGCAGGTACGATTAAAGATCTGATCAAAGAAGGAAAAGTATTGCACTTTGGTCTTTCTGAAGCAAGTGCAAAAACAATTCGACGTGCTCATGCAGTTCAGCCGGTAAGCGCTGTACAATCGGCATTTTCTTTGTGGGCCCGTAACGTAGAATTGAATGGGGTTCTTCAAACATGTGAGGAGTTGGGCATAGGCTTTGTTCCATGGTCACCGGTAGGAGCAGGTTTTTTAACGGGTACGATCGATACAAAAACAAAGTTTGATGAGAAGACGGACTTCCGTGCCGGTTTTCCAAAATTTTCAAAACCATTTCTGCCTTTAAATATGCCCATCATAGAATGGCTTAAAAGGTATGCTGCTAAGAAAGGCGCTACACCGTCGCAGATAGCCTTAGCATGGTTACTTGCAAAGAGCAATAGTATTGTTCCAATACCAGGTACCCGTAGTGAAGCACATTTGCTGGAAAATCTCGGAGCCGTAAACTTTCAATTAACTAAAGCAGACATGCAGGAAATCGAAACATCGCTATCCGAATTTCCCGTATATGGCGACCGTATGGGGGAAGCTCATATGAGTTCAATTGATTACACTGTTTAATTCAAGAAATAAAAAAAGAAATGAGCTTCCATCCGAAGCTCATTTCTTTTCGCACCCATCCGCTACCCAATTGGTATCTACTCAATAATAAACTTGTAACCCTTGCCGGGTACGTTAATAAATTTAATGGAGTTATCGTCGATTAATTTCTTACGTAGTTTAGACACTAATACATCAACATTTCTACTGATGACCACTATGCCTTTATCTTCCCAAATCTCTTTCATCAGTTTTTCCCTTTCTACGATCTGATTTATATTTTCTGCAAATATTTTCAGTGCTTTTGTTTCTTTTTCCGAAAGCGTAATATTGTTATTCTCAGTTTTAAGAACATTATTATCTGGGTAGAACTTAAAGTTTCCTAATTGTATGTAATCACTATTATCAACGATTGATCCTTTCTCCTCTTTTTTCCGAAACTTGTCTTTCATATAAAAACCAAGAAAACTCAAAGGAATAATCAACAGCAACAACCAAAAGAAATTAAACTTAGTTTTCCTCAGAAGCTCAATTTCAATAACATAACAACCAACTTCCAGTGTACGACCCCTACAAGGTGTTAAATCGCCTGTTTGGCTATTTATTTCGAAGGCAAAGACGGTTTCATTTTGTTTACACTTCCTCAAATTCACTATATAATCGTTTGCCAGGCCGTTTTTTTGAAATGTTCGCTGAACTAAATTGATGAGTGAATCTGAAATAAAACCAAAGTCGTTTTGAAAGGAGATCTGGTATGTAGTTTTATTTAATTTCTTAACCGGCATCACCCGGGATGAAGAATCTTTAGCTGAAAGCAAAAGCTGATGTCCTAAATCACGTAATACAATTTCAACATGCTTCTCAGGGATTTCATTCTTTTTATTGATAAATCCGACAGCAAAAATCAAAATAACAATTATCATGATTGAAGATCCAAACAGGATAAATGGCTTCATGTATGCAAAATAGTCCATTAACCCCCAACTTTAGCGGGTTTTACAAACGTTTTACCTGCCTTTTACAACTTTTTACTACTAAAAAGCTTAAAGGCAGTTGACGCCTGATACCTTTACGTCATTGTTTCCCCATATCAGAATATAGATCTATGTTAATTAAATCTACAAAAAATATGAAAAAAGTTATTTATGCGCTGATCTTACCGCTGGTTGTGGTAAGCGGACTAGTATTTGCTAATAGCGAAATCAAAAATGAAACTTCAAAAAAATCAACCTTAAAGCCACTCTCTGTTGCTGAAAGGCAAGCCGAATTGAAAAAATGGGAGGCTACCCCTGAGGGTATAAAGTACAAAAAATGGGAAGCGTCTCCCGCAGGTCAAAAAGTGTATGCCGCTGAAGCTAAAATAAGGAAGAACATTACAGATTCTACCAAGATGGAGGCTATTGTAACCTCTCTTTCTCTTCCGCCAGGCTCAAGATTAGGTTTCGGAGTGATGGTCAGGATTAATGGTGACGATTATATTCTAAACTTTGATCCGGAAAAGTCTCAACTTGAGCAATTGCATAGCCTGAAAGTTAACGACAAAATAATTATAAGAAGCCGTAACGTATCGCATGCTCCCAAGTATGCATATCCAATAGTATCGGGCGACTATGTAGAACGAGATAGTAAAATAATTTATAAACGTGTCCCTCGCAAAGGCGGTTGCTGAGAAATAAATTATGAAATACGCACACGTATATACTTTGTTCTTGGTGTTTGTTTTTCACACCTCCTGTGGACAAAACCAAACAAACTCACCTAAAGAAAATATCAAGGGCAATAGAGCAAATTACTCCGAGTCTCAACTTAAAGAGGCGGACACCTCCAGGGTGCCTATGAGTATGGTTCGGAATGTAAAGCAAGCCAGAAACGGAGACATTTTGATTGCATCTTACTTAGGCGTGTTTCGATACGATGGAACATCTTTTACTAATCTCACAAGTAAAATAAGTTCGCCCCTCTTCTCCAGCTTCTGGGATGCCCTGGAAGATCGAAAAGGAAATCTATGGTTCGCTTCCAAAGATTCGGGTGTTTATTATTACAATGGGAAATCCTTTCAGCATTTTACAACAAAGGATGGGCTTGCCAGTAATAGGCTTTTAAAAATTTATGAAGATAAAGC
>JBAVMD010000276.1:0-3313 GCA_049689695.1 Chitinophagaceae bacterium
ATAATTATCGTCTGGCTGACCACTATACTCCCATTAGTCCATACAATTTTATAGGCTCCTGCAGTAAAACTCTTCAGATCCAGTTTGGTTTGACTTGTATGTGCAGGTACCTGCTGAATTTTTATCAGCTTTCCCGCCATGTCGTACAAACTAAGTTGTGCTGTGCCGCTTATGGCGGGATGATGCACGACTGAATTTCCTTTTACAACACCATTAGGATCTCCCGAAGCATATTGAACCTTTGCGGCAAGTGCTTGGCTGATTTTATCCGCCCTGGGAACATGCCACTCCGAATGCGGGATAAATCGTACATTTTCATAGAATCTGCAGTATGCCATACCACTACCGGGCTTTGCGTTACACATTTAAAACTTCAATTATAGCGGTTATTACCCTTTTTGCAGGCTCCCTATGCATTGCCCAATCATATACCCGTAATGATTCCATCCAGATATACAAATGGCTGGCCATGGCAGATGAAGAAGCGCTCACAGGATCGCTGGATACCGCCATGCAATATGCAAAGCTGGCCCTTCAAATGAGTAAAGAGAAAAGAATGTCGCGGGGCGAAGGATTTGGCAAGCTTAAGGTGGCTGATATTTTATTTCAAAAAGAAAGTATCGTTAATATCAATGAGTTCTATGGCGAAAGCCTGAAAATCGGCATTCATTTAAAAGATAGTTTCATGATGGCATTGTCGTGCTACCAGCACGGGCAATACGTGATGTATGATAACCAGTTGGAAGATGCGGAAAAACTATTCAACCGATCGCTTTCTATTCAATTCGGCAAGGAAGAATCGAATTATACAGCCCTTGTATATAACGATATGGGCTACCTGTTCGGGCTTAAGGATGAGTTGGAAAAACAGGCGGATTCGTATTTAAAAGCCATCAGGATATACGAGAAAACGGGTGACATGAACGGGCTTGCTACTACTACGAGTAACCTGGCTACGATGTATTCAAAGCTGGGCAACTCACCCAAGGCTTTTGAGTATACGAGAAAGGCCATAGCCATACGTGAAAAAACACAGGACATACAGGGCCTTGCCACCTCCTATGAAAATCTTTCCCGAATGTACTGGCAGGTTTCTGCAGACTCAGCGGCCAAATACCAGCAGGTGGCCATGAAGTATGCCGAAAAAACCGGTATAAAAACGTTGATGATCAGAAGCTATGATAATCTCTCCGTGCTGATGGACATGCAAAAGAACAAGCCAGAAGCGCTGGCCTACATCAGGAAGTCAATTGCATTGTGCCGGGAAATGAACGATAAATTAGGATTGGCAGGCAAATGCAGGTGGGCTGCACTGCTTTGCGGCGATATGAAAGATACTACAGCAATGGAAGCTTATTACCGCGAATCTTATGACATCTCTGTACAACTCAAAAACAAAACCCTGCTGCGCGACCTGTATGGTACCAAGGCCGCTTTTTATGGGCGGGCCCAGGATTATAAGAACGCTTATGATAACCTTAAAAAGTATTATTCCTATCGCGATAGCCTGGTAAGCGACGAAACGGCCACCAATATTGCAGAATTGCAGACCAGGTATGAAACAGAAAAAAAAGACAATGAAATATCCAGGCTGAATACAGATCAGCGAATAAAGCAATTGGAAATTGAAAAACAAAAAGCGATCATTTCAGGCAACAGGCTTCAGGCAAAACAAAAAGAAATTGATATAAAATTGTTATCGCAGCAGCAGCAATTGCGAGATGCAAGGATAAAACAACAATCAGAAGCCCTGGAAAAGCAACTGCTTATTGCCAGGAATACACAGCAGGAACTGCAATTGGCCGTGGCAGAAAAAATATTGAACGATAAGCAGATCCAGAATCAAAAGCTATTGCGAAACCTGATGATCGGCGGTATGATCATTCTCGCGATCCTCGGATTTGTTTTATTCAACCGTTACCAGCTTAAGAAAAAGCTACAGCAACAGGCAGCGCTTGAAATAATGCGCGTAAGCATCGCAGGAGACCTGCATGACGATATTGGCGCCTCGCTCAGCAATATCAATATTCTGAATGAACTGGCTAAGCGAAATGCCCTGGATAGCGTTAAATCAAAAGAATATCTTACCCGTGCAGGTGAAGACATTCAACGCATCAGCGAAAGCCTGAGTGATATTGTCTGGAACATCAATCCACGCTATGATGATCTGCAGGATTTGTTTATAAGGATGAAGCGGTACGCATCTGACATGATGGATGGCAAGAACATTAACTACGAGATCAGCTTCCCGGAAAAATCAGACAAGCTCACCTTGTCGATGGAAAGGCGCCGTAATTTTTACCTCATTTTCAAAGAGGCTGTCAACAACCTTGTTAAATACTCAAAAGCCACTACTGCAAGCGTTATCGTTGAAACGAGCATACGAAAGCTACGCATGACCATAACTGACAACGGCATTGGATTCGACACAGGCCAGACGCAGTATGGCAATGGAATACACAACATGCGCCAGAGGGCTGAATCGTGGAATGATCTTTTACAGATGAAGAGCGCACCCGGCAAGGGAACGGAAATAACGCTTGAAATGACCACTACATGATTGTGTAATTGCCGGTTCGCCAATAACAGGTTATATTCACCCCGATGCCTATTACATTATTGATATACGAAGACAACAGCAGGCTTCGCCAGTCGTTGGAATTGCTAATGGGCGAAGGAAGCGGTTTTGAGGTGTTAGGCTCTTTTCCTGATTGCGATGATGTAGAAAAGCAGGTGAGTAAGCTGAAGCCGGAATTGGTGATGATGGATATAGATATGCCCGGCATAGGCGGCATTGAAGGTGTAAAGCTCATTAAAGCAGGTTGGCCTGATGTAAAAGTGATGATGCATACCGTGTTTGATGATGATAACCGCATATTCGAATGCATTTGCGCGGGGGCTGACGGTTACCTGCTAAAGAACACCTCTCCCGTAAAGCTCATACAGGGCCTGCTGGACGTTATGGAAGGCGGCGCTCCTATGAGCCCCTTTGTAGCTCAGAAAGTATTTCAGCATTTCAGGAACGAGTCTGCAGTAGCGGAATCATTTCATCTTACTGCCCGGGAAAAGGAACTGCTGGAACTGCTGGTAAAAGGCAACTCCTATAAAATGATAGCAGACAAAACTGCCATCACCATCGATACTGTAAGAAAGCACCTTCAGAACATCTACCACAAGCTGCACGTAAACTGCGGCACCGAAGCAGTAGCTAAAGCGCTTCAGCATAAGATCATTAAGCTGGATTAGCTTCTTGGAGCTGCGAGCTATGAGCTACGAGCTTCGAGTTTGTTCTTCCCATTCTTTCTCCTCGCCG
>JBAVMD010000277.1:0-11468 GCA_049689695.1 Chitinophagaceae bacterium
TTCAGAAAAAGTCTTTTCGTCGCCGCCTATATGCAGGCCTGGCATTTGCTGCAATTATTACATGCATAGCAATTGTCTGGTTGAATGCGGGGTCAGGCGCCGTTGAAAAACCAACAGTCAATAAAAAGCTGAGCGAGATCAGCACCAGGAATGGGTCACGCACCCGCATCAATCTACCGGATGGCTCGGTTGTCTGGCTCAACGCAGGCAGCAGGCTGGTATACGATAAGGACTTCGACAGTAAGCTGCGCGAAGTAAGCCTTACCGGCGAAGCCTATTTTGATGTGGTGAAAAATCCTGATAAGCCCTTCATTATTCATGCGGGCAAGATGGACATTAAAGTATTGGGTACTCTCTTCAATGTAAAATCTTACCCTGAAGAAAAAATTACAGAGGCCAGCCTTATCCGCGGCAGCATCGAAGTCATCATCAGGGATCGTCCTGCTGAAAAGATCATTCTCAAACCCAATGAAAAAATTGTAGTGGCCGACGAAGTATCGCAGGCAGTAGTAAAAAATACAAAACTGCCAGAGCGGAATGAGCCCATTGTTGCCATCAGTCATTTGAGCTATGAGCCTAATGACAGTACCATTCTCGAAACCTCGTGGGTTGAGCACAAGCTCATCTTCCGGGACGAATCGTTTAAAGACCTTGCAGTGCGACTGGAAAGATGGTATGGTGTGGTCATCCGTTTCGAGAACAGGAAAGCGCAGGACCTGAGATTAACCGGCACCTTGACACATGAAAGCATCCGGGAGGCTTTGGCTGCATTGAAAATTACAGGCGGATTTAATTACAGTATCAACGATACCACGGTAATTATTCATTGAAAATCGACACTTTAAAAAAAAGACTGCTTATGCCATTTAACAGTACATAGGAAAAAAATAAACGGGAAATGTTGCAGCATTTCCCGCGAGTTGAACATTTAAGGTCACAACAGATTTTTTAGACCGGGAAAACCTATCATGTTAACCCATTTTCAACAGTAAAGTATGAAAAAAAACCATTATGGGCTACCTGCCAATGGGCGGGCTCGCCCGTTTCAGTTAAAGCTTTTCAGGATTATGAAACTAACTTTTGCTTTTCTACTGCTTTTTGGCCTGCACGTATCGGCAGGGGTGGTATCTCAGACAAGAGTAACGCTGAAGCTTGACAAGGTGGAGCTGAAAAAAGCGCTTGCCGCCATCGAGAAAAAAAGCAGCTATCGTTTCTTATATAATGAAGCACTGCTGCGGAACGATATCAGGATAAGCCTCAACGCCAATAACGAGGAAGTAACCAGTGTGCTGGACAAGATCCTCAACGGCACGCCTGTTACCTACCAGTTACTGGAAAATTACCTGGTGGTGCTCAAGCAGGCAGGATCTGCGGCTTCGGAGATCCCGGACATCCGCATATCCGGCCGCGTTACAGGCCCCAACAATGATCCGCTGCCCGGTGTTTCTGTTACCATCAAAGGAACTCAAACCGGAACTACAACCGATGCTTCGGGCAATTTTACCATTATGGTGCCCGATGAAAGCGCTGTGCTGGTATTCAGCTACGTTGGATACACACCGCAGGAACAAACCGTTCGCGGAAGAACAACTATTGAAGTTTCCATGGCAACCGCAGACCGCAGCATGAACGAAGTTGTAGTGGTTGGTTACGGTACCGCCAGGCGCAAAGACCTTACAGGCTCTGTTGCCAGCGTATCCGGTGCAGACATTGTAAAGCAACCGGTGCTCACGCCAACACAGGCAATACAGGGCCGCGTTGCAGGGGTGCAGATCATTACATCCGGCGCTCCCAATGCATTGCCAACAGTGCGCATCAGGGGTACGGGAACTACACTGGGCGGACAAGACCCGCTGTACGTTGTAGATGGAGTGATCACGGAAGATATCCGCAACATTAATAATGCTGATATCGTGAGCATGGAGATATTGAAAGATGCATCTGCTACTGCTATATATGGGATGCGTGCGGCAAACGGGGTGCTCATCATCACAACTAAAAAAGGCCGCCCGGGTAAAATGATCGTTAGTTACGATGCATTGGTGGGTGTGAGAGAAGCTACTAACCTGGTAAACATGGCAGGCCCTAATCAATACGCAGGCTACCTCAACGAAGCCAGCGTTTATTACGGAACCGGCGATAGCCTTGTGCCTGCATCAAGGCTTAGTAACGGCACTCATACAGATTGGTTCGATGAAATACTCCGCAAGGGTTTTTTGCAGAACCATAATGTATCGATGTCAGGCGGTGGTGAGCGCATCAATTATTTCCTGAGCGCAGGCTATATGTCTGAAGATGGAATTCTCATCAATAATAAATTCAATCGTTTTACTGTAAGGTCCAATAACGAATACCGCTTCAGCAACAAGCTAAAATTATCAACGCTGGTTTCTTATAGCCGTGCAGATCTGAACGATGTGGATCATGGGGCTTTCAACAATGCTTATCGTGCAGCTCCGTATGTGCCTGGTAAAGTAAATGGCAAATACGGCAATACCTCGGCAGCCGGCAACGTGGCCAACCCGATACTTAACCTGGACAAAACATATAATAAAGGTTTGGGAAACAGGTTACAGGGAACATTTGGGCTTGAGTTCAAGCCAATCTCTTGGATCACCTTTCGTTCCAGCCTGGGTATAGACCTGGATTTTTATAAAAACACCCAGTACTTCTATAAATATTTCAGTGATACCGAAACCTTCATAGAAGGCGGCGGCAACCAGCAGAGAGGACAAAGCCGTTTGAACATAACCGATAATACGGCCAACAAATGGGTTTGGGACAATACCGTGCAGTTTGTGAAATCGTTCGGAGATCACAGCTTCAACCTGTTGGTAGGTGCAACTGCCGAGCAATACAAATTCAACAGTATTGTGGGCGGCAGATTTGATGTGCCTGAGAACAAGGACCAATGGTATCTCAGCGCAGGTACGCTTGCAGGAGGTTCCAGCAACGAAACCGGCGACAAGTGGACGCGCAATTCCTATCTCGGCAGGCTTAATTACAATTTCAAAGACAAGTATTTCCTTACAGGAACAATGAGGGCCGATGGTACATCCAGGTTTGCCGAAGACAACCGCTGGGGCTATTTTCCTTCAATTGGTGCAGGCTGGCTGATAAGCGGCGAAAGTTTCATGGACGATCAGAAGATATTTGATGTATTGAAGCTGCGCGGAAGCTGGGGACGGGTAGGTAACGATAAAATACCTACTTCACTATACTATTCACTTGCCAACCTGAATGTTCCTTATTATTTCAATGGCCAGGAATATCTCGGTATTACCTTCCCTAATATCAACGATAAGAACATCAAATGGGAAATTACCGAAGAGTTTGATCTTGGTCTTGAGTTCGCAGTGATGAACAACAGGCTTACCGGCGAAATAGATTATTACAACAAGAAAACTTCTGATGCACTGGTGTATGTGGTAATTCCTGGTATCCTGGGCGATCCGGATTCAAGGTATGTTACCAATGCAGCCACGTTCGAGAACAAAGGAGTTGAATTTAGCCTGAACTGGCGCGATAAGATCAATAAAGACATTGACTACCGCATAGGCGCAAACGCCGCTTTCAACAAGAACAATCTTATAGGCCTTAATGGCGGACAAGCTTTGTTTGATGGAAACATCGGCGGTAACCAGGGCTTCATCACTTATACCAACAACGATCATCCGATAGGCAGCTTTTATATCTGGGAAGTGGAAGGCATATTGCAAACCGAAGCAGATGTTGCTGCATCCGGCCAGAGCGGCGCCAAGATCGGCGATCTGAATTACAGGGACGTAAGTGGCCCTAACAGTAAGCCTGATGGAGTGATCGATGCATACGATCGCACCTTCCAGGGTTCTTATCAGCCAAAAGTTACTTACGGTCTCAACGGCGGTATAAACTACATGGCATTCGACTTTAGTTTTGCTGCCTATGGAACTGCGGGTGGTAAAATATACAATGGTAAAAAAGCTGTTCGCGGTGCAGACCCGAGAGATAACATTGAAACAGATGTAGCAAAGAACAGGTGGACGCCCAACAATCCCAACACTTCAGTTCCAAGAGCAGATCTCAACCAATTGCCCGCATCTTCTTACTTCCTCGAGAAAGGCGATTTCTTCAGGCTTAACAATGTAACCGTAGGTTATACATTGGCTGCAAAAACGCTGTCGAGGGTAAAGATCAACAGCTTCAGGGTGTATTTCACTGCCCAGAACCTGTTTACGATCACGCCTTATACCGGCTTCACGCCTGAGCTGCAAAGCAGCAGTGTGCTAAACGCGGGTATAGAGCTGAATTCATATCCAACCACAAGAACATTCGCTTTTGGTTTGAACGTTGGTTTTTAATTGTTAATGAACAAACTTATTTATATGACCAGAAAAAAACATTTTTTAAAACTGATGCTTGCGACAGCTGTTTGCATTGTGGTGGGCAGCGGGTGCAAAAGAAGCTTTCTTGATGTTCAACCGCAGGGGCAGCTTACAGAAGAGCAGGCGCTTATTGATCCTGCGGCAGCTGAAAAAATGGTAGGAGGTGTTTACAACACGCTTTACTTCGGCAGCTTCGGCAACAATACAGTTGGATTTTTATGGGTGATAATGAACGATGTCGCTTCTGACGATGCTGACAAAGGAAGCTTCCCTGCAGACTTTGGTCCTGCCGCAGAAATAGATGCTTTCACCTTCAATGCCACCAATTTCATTTTCAATAATGTCTGGCTGGGGCATTACGAAGCCATCGTGCGCGCCAACAAGGCAATAGACGTATTGAACAGGAGCACATTTGATGAAACTGCACGCAAACGGCTGCTTGGTGAAGTGCGCTTCCTTCGTGGATTTTATTATTTTAATCTTGTTCGCACATTTGGCGGCGTACCTAAGATCATCACGGTAATCCCGCCTACAGAAGCCAACAGCGATGTGGTGAACAAGCGTGCATCGAAAGATGAAATATACCAGGTGATTGTTGACGACCTTCAATATGGTGTTGATAATCTTCCTGTAAAAGGAGACGCAGGCTCGGCAACAGGCCGCATAACAAAAGGCGCTGCACAGGGCATGCTTGCAAAAGTTTCCCTATACCAGAAGAACTGGCAGAAGGCTTTCGATATGTCGAAGGCTGTGATAGAATCAGGCAGGTATTCACTTGCTGATTATACCACCATGTTCAGGGAAGTTGGTGTAAACAACAGCGAATCGATCTTTGAAGTGCAGACAGGTCCGCACCGCGGCGTTGATAACTGCGATGCTGTAAGCCCGCTGTTCAGCAATGGCCAGGGCCCTCGTTCAAAAGGAGCATGGACCAATACGGTTGATGGAAAGAAATACGATGGCGACCTTGGGTTTGGACTTAATAATCCATCTGCAGATCTTGCAGGCGCGTATGAAGCTGGCGATATCAGGAGGAATGCCACTATTATATTCATTAATCCAACTGTAGGCGGCGGACCTAACCCCGGCACTGTTTTGTGGGATGGCTTCAGGCTGCCTACGCAGGATTCGGTTGAAAATCCCCGTTATAGCTACAAGGCTTATCACAGTCCGTTCAAAGAAACTCCTAGTTGCAATGGATATCTTGATAAGGATTTCAAGCCAAAGAATATTCGTATCATGCGCTATGCAGAAGTGTTGCTGATTTATGCAGAAGCTGCTGCCATGATCGGTAATCCCGGCGAAGCAACTGCAAAGTTGAACCTGGTAAGAGCAAGGGCGAATCTTGGAGCATCAACGGGCACAGTTGCTAATATCTGGAAGGAAAGAAGAGTTGAATTGGCTATGGAACAGGACCGCTTCTTCGACCTGGTGCGCCAGGGAACGGCAGCTACTGTTTTAGCAGGCAAAGGATTTAAACCGAATAAGAACGAAGTATTCCCCATTCCGCAATCGCAGCGCGACCTGAGTGGTGGAAGGCTCGATCAAAACCTTGGCTATTAATAAACATCATTTATAAAACATCAGTATGAAAACAAATTACAGAAATGCGCTAAAAATACTTGCACTTCCTGCATGTGCTGCGCTTATACTGGCCGGCTGCACAAAGCCTGACCTGGACGATGACTTTTCAAAAGGAGATCCTCCGCCAATCGGTTCTTTCAAAAATTCAAGCGAAGTTGCTGCTGCAGACCTGGTATCTCATTTCGCTTTTGAAGGAAATGGAACAGATGCAAAAGGAAAAGTTACCGGCGGAACTGTGAAAGGGCCCGCAAGCTTTGTTGCAGGCAAGAAGGGTCTTGCCTACCAGGGCGCAACAAATGCCTGGATAGAATATGCCAACTCCGGAGATATCGGTTCACTCACCAGCTTTACAGTGAGCATGTGGATCAATACCAATAAGCACGATGGTGGTGCACAGGGAGTATTTGCAGTAACCAAGGCTGACGGTTCTTTCTGGGGCAACTTCTTTATGTTGATAGAAGGTGCAGGTGCGGCCGAAACAAAAATGCTGGTAAAAGTTCATTTTGAAAAAAATGCCGCAGGTGTACCCAATATTGAACATTGGCTGGAAACAACGGGCGATAAGCGCATAAACGATATGTATGGCGGCTGGAGGCATGTTGCTTTTACTTATAATGAAACCACTTCCAGGTTTGCCATGTACGCCAATGGAACAAAAGTGAACTTTCCTGATAACGAAGCCATCAGGCTGGCCGCTGGCCCCAACACGCTTTTAGGTGCGCTTGCGTTCAAAAATCCAAACAGGTTTGTTATAGGTGGGTTCCAGAATCAACTCGGCGCTCCGTACAATAACCCTGAACCATGGATGCTGCCTTATACAGGCAAGCTGGATGAACTGCGCTTCTATAAAAAAGCATTGACAGACCAGGAAATAAATTCGCTCTTTCAATTGGAAAAGCAAGGAAGATAAATTCATATATTTTAAAAGTGGCTGCCGATGCAGGGCAGCCATTTCTTTTAAAAAGGCAGTGGTATGAAGATGAAGCAGTTGTTCTATGTAAGTGCATGCATTGTATTGTTGGCCGCCTGCAAAAAAAAGAATGATCCTGCGCCGGAAGTTCCGGCAGGTCCTTTCAACATTACACAAACGCAGATTACCGGCACTGCTAACGGTAATGATTATATGAACGTTCCTGTACGTCCGATAATAAAACTGTCTTTTTCCGCTGGCGCGGATGCTGCATCTGCCACTGCGAATATATTAATGAATGAAAGTACGGGCACCGCTGTACCAGTGAGCATTAGTTATGAAAGAAACGATAGTGTTGTTGTGATACAGCCTTCGTCCGGTTTAAAATATCTTACCCGCTACTCCATCAGGATATTTCCTGATATTCAGTCGAAGCAGCAAAAGAAGCTCGGGAATACTGTTACCATCAATCTCGTCACCACCATTGATTCCTCCCGGAAATTTCCTGCAATTACAGACGATGCATTGCTTACGCTGGTGCAGAGGCAGCATTTTAAATATTTCTGGGATTTCGGGCATCCAACGAGTGGCCTTGCAAGAGAAAGAAATACTTCGGGCGACCTGGTTACATCCGGCGGTTCCGGCTTTGGCATTATGGCTATTGTTACAGGTATTCACCGTCAATTTATTACGCGGGCAGAAGGCCTTGCAAGAATACAGAAGATAACAACGTTTCTCAAGACAAACGCGAAGCGTTTTCACGGCGCATTTCCGCACTGGCTCAACGGCGTAACGGGTGATGTAATTCCATTCAGCGCCAAAGACGATGGAGCAGACCTTGTAGAGACCTCCTATCTTATGCAGGGATTGCTTACTGCGCGACAGTATTTTAATGGTGCGGATGCAGCCGAAACGGCATTGCGCGCAGACATAAATACTTTATATAACCAGGTAGAATGGAACTGGTTCAGGAAGAACAATGAAAATGTGCTGTACTGGCATTGGAGCCCTAACTATGCGTGGGACATGAACCATCAAATTAAAGGTTGGAACGAATGCCTGATCACCTATGCGCTTGCAGCTTCATCAACAACATTCACCATTCCAAAAGAAGTATACGGCCTTGGATGGGCGTCAAACGGTGGCTTTAAGAACGGGCAAACTTATTACGGCTATCAATTGCCGTTAGGTCCGTCTTATGGCGGTCCGCTTTTCTTTGCGCATTACTCGTTCCTGGGCATTAATCCCAACAGTCTTACAGATGCCTATGCAAACTATTGGGACCAGAACCGCAATCATACGCTCATCAACTACAACTATTGCGTATCGAATGTAAAAAATTATTTTGGCTACAGCGATTCCTGCTGGGGCCTTACTGCGAGCGATGATATCAATGGTTACAAAGCGCATGAGCCGGCAAATGACAACGGTGTGATATCTCCCACAGCGGCCTTGTCGTCTTTTCCGTACACGTCTACGGAGTCTATGAAGGCATTAAAATTCTTTTATTATGTATTGGGCGATAAGCTCTGGAAAGAATATGGATTTGTGGATGCATTTTCTCTGCACCATTTATGGTTTGCAGATTCTTTTCTGGCTATTGACCAGGGACCAATTCTTATTATGATTGAAAATCATCGCAGCGGATTGTTGTGGGAGTTGTTCATGAGCTGCCCTGAAGTGAAAACGGGCATGAAGAAGCTGGGATTTCAGAGTCCGTATTTATAAGATATAGAACATGTATTATTAAACTCTTTAAGGGAACGCGGATCATTAAGATCAGTCAGGTTTTATTAAGATTTGTTCGTGAAAATTCTTGGCGGGTAAGCAATAGCAGCAACTGATCATAAAAAATCCTAATTGATCTTAATGATCCGCGTTCCCCAAAAATGCTTTCACATGAAGTTTCTATCCAAACTTGGGTGTCTCCTGTTTTTTTCTCTCTTTATTTATCATTCAGCTTGTGCTCAAAAGAAAAGCACAGCAAAAAAATCAGATGCGGATAGCCTGCTGATAATACGCAAAGGCCTTACTGATGATCAGCTGCTGGAGCTGGTACAAAAACAAACCTTCCGTTACTTCTGGGAATTTGCGCATCCGGTTTCCGGCCTTGCGCGTGAGCGCAGCAATCTTGCTTACGAATACGGCCACGAAACCACTACCATTGGCGGAACAGGCTTTGGCATCATGGCTATTGTGGTAGCATCGGAACGTGGGTGGATATCGAGAGACACCGCCGTAGGACATCTTTTGAAAATGGTAAAATTTCTTGCAAAGGCCGATAAATACCACGGCGTATTTCCGCACTGGATGAATGGCGCAACCGGCAAAACAATCCCGTTCAGCTCTAAAGACGATGGGGCAGACCTGGTGGAAACATCTTACCTCATACAGGGATTGCTTGCTGCACGGCAATATTTCAACGGCAATAATCCGCGCGAGAATCAATTGCGCAATCGCATCACCTGGATGTGGAACGATGTTGAATGGAAGTGGCATACAAGAGAAGGATTAAGCATGCTGTTCTGGCATTGGAGCCCTAACAACGGCTGGACCATGAACCATGAAATAAGAGGATGGAATGAATGTTTGATCACCTATGTGCTGGCTGCTTCTTCACCGAGGTATTCTATTTCGCAAGACGTTTATCATAGAGGATGGGCCAACAGTTCGCATTTTAAAAACCAGCGTGAATATTATGGAATTAAGTTGCCACTGGGATTCGATTACGGAGGTCCGCTTTTTTTTGCGCATTATTCCTTCCTGGGCATCGATCCAAAAAATCTGAAAGATAATTATGCTGATTACTGGATACAAAACCTGAATCATACACTTATCAACCGCGAGCATTGTATCAGGAACCCAAACAAGTTCAAGGGATATGGTGAAAATTGCTGGGGGCTTACTGCAAGTGACAATCATCGTGGCTATGGTGCGCATTCACCAACGGAAGACCTGGGCGTGATCTCACCTACTGCTGCATTATCTTCATTTCCCTACACCCCGGAACATTCTATGAAAGCGCTTCGTCATTTTTATGAAGACCTCGGAGATAAGATATGGAGCGAGTATGGATTTGTAGATGCGTTCAACGAATCGGAGAACTGGTATGCAAAATCACATCTTGCCATTGATCAGGGTCCTATTATAGTGATGATTGAAAATTACCGTACCGGCCTGCTGTGGAAATTATTCATGAGCGTACCCGAAGTGCAGAATGGCATGAAGAAATTAGGTTTTCAAAGTCCATCGATAAAATAACTACAGGAACGCGGATCATCAGGATCTGTTATGATAAATCAGGATTTGTTCTTTCGTACTGTGAGTGATTGACTAATTTAATCTTAATAGATCCTAAAAGATCCTGATGATCCGCGTTCCCTTCATTAAATAAAAATCAAACCTGCAGATGAAACGTACAACCATCGCTCTTCTTTTACTAATGTGTGTTTACATATCCAATGCACAGACTAAAACATCAGCCACAGACCAGAAGATGAACACCTTCATCACCAGCCTGATGAGCAAAATGACGCTCGACGAAAAGCTTGGACAGTTGAACCTGCCGGGAGCTGGCGATATTACAACCGGCCAGGCATCCAGTTCAGACATCGCAAAAAAAATAAGGGAAGGAAAAGTGGGCGGATTGTTCAACATTAAAACAGTTGAGAAAATAAGAGAAGTGCAGCGCGTAGCGGTGGAGAACAGCCGGCTTAAAATTCCTCTGATATTCGGGATGGATGTAATTCACGGATACCAGACTGTATTCCCGATCCCACTCGGACTTTCCTGCACATGGGATATGCAGGCCATTGAAAAAAGCGCACGTATTGCAGCTGTTGAAGCCAGTGCAGATGGTATTTGCTGGACGTTTTCCCCGATGGTAGACATTGCCCGCGACCCGCGCTGGGGAAGAATTGCAGAAGGAAGCGGTGAAGATCCCTTTCTTGGATCGGAGATCGCCAAAGCAATGGTGAAAGGTTACCAGGGCGACGATCTTGCAAAAAACAATACCATCATGTCTTGCGTAAAACATTTTGCATTGTATGGCGCTGCTGAAGCAGGACGCGATTACAATACTACCGACATGAGCCGCATCCGCATGTACAATGAATACCTTTCTCCTTATAAAGCAGCGCTCGATGCAGGCGCGGGAAGCATCATGTCTTCATTCAATGAAATAGATGGCGTTCCCGCAACCGCCAATCGCTGGCTGCTCACCGATCTGCTGCGCAAACAATGGGGCTTTAAAGGATTTGTAGTTTCAGACTATACTTCTGTAAACGAAATGATAGATCATGGTGTAGGCGATCTGAAAACCGTTTCGGCGCTTGCATTAAGAGCCGGGCTGGATATGGATATGGTAGGTGAAGGATTTCTCACCACCATTAAAAAATCATTGCAGGAAGGCAAGGTTACGCAGGCGCAGATAGATGCAGCGTGCCGCAGGATATTGGAAGCAAAGTACAAGCTTGGATTGTTTGACGATCCATATCGTTATTGCAATGAACAGAGGGCAAAAACAGAAATATATACCGATGCAAATCGCAAAGCCGCAAGGGAAATAGCAACGCAAAGCTTTGTATTGCTGAAGAACAATAACAATACTT
>JBAVMD010000278.1:0-3149 GCA_049689695.1 Chitinophagaceae bacterium
TTATCCTGCAGGGTCTTCATTACACCCGCAATGGTAGAAGCTTTCTGGCCTATCGCCACATATATACAGAAAACGGTTTTTCCTGCTTTAAAGAATTCTTTCTGATTAATAATGGTATCAATGGCAATAGCCGTTTTACCGGTCTGGCGGTCGCCAATGATCAACTCACGCTGTCCACGCCCGATGGGGATCATCGCATCAATTGACTTAATGCCTGTTTGTAAAGGCTCTTTTACCGGCTCCCTGAAAATTACGCCCGGGGCCTTACGCTCCAGCGGCATTTCGTAGCGCTCTCCTGTTATGGGACCTTTTCCATCAATTGGTTCACCCAGCGTATTCACCACACGGCCTACCATGCCTTCGCCTACCTGGATGGAGGCGATCTTGCCCGTACGCTTTACTTTTGCCCCTTCCTGTATATTTCCTGTTTCTCCCATCAGTACCACGCCCACATTATCTTCTTCCAGGTTCAGGGCAATTGCCCTTACGCCATTTTCAAATTCCACCAGCTCACCGCTGCTTACATTGCTCAGGCCATATACACGTGCAATGCCATCGCCTACCTGCAACACCGTTCCCACTTCTTCCAGATCGGCCTCAGCATTGAAATTACCCAGCTGCTGTCTTAATATCGCCGAAATTTCATCTGGTTTAATGTCTACCATGATTGTCTATTTTTTTAAATGATGCTCGTTGTTGTCGGAATGAGAAAGTGAGTGGTGAAGGGTGAGTAGTAAGTGGAGTTGTTGTAACTCACCATTCACTGCTCACTATCTTATCTTATAAATAAAATCGTTATTCAAAAACTGCTTCCTGATTGCTTTGAGATCATAGGCAATGCTGGCATCCACCAGGGAATCGCCCATTTCCAACACAAATCCACCGATCAGGTCTTCTTTTACTTCAGTTTTAAGCTCTATGTTCTTAAAAGGTGTCTGGCCCTGTACCTTCTGCATTATTTCCTGCTTCAGTTCTTCGCTTACAGGTGCGGCCGTGGTAAGCTTAACCGTAAAAATTCCTTTGTGTTGTTTGTACTGGCTGATGAAGGCATTCACGATCTCCGTTACATTCGCCTCACGGCCTTTGCGAATGAGCAGCTGGTAAAAAGAAGCGGTCAGTTTGCTGATCTTTCCCTTGGTTACAGCGTTGAAGATGGATTCTTTTTTTTCTGCCGCAATGACCGGGCTTTTTATCAGGCTCACAAATTCGCGGCTGTTTTTAAAGGCGGCCTGCAGAAAAAGCATATCGTTATAAACCGTTTCCAGTTCATTGCGCTCTACCGCAAGATCTACCAGAGATTTCGCGTACCGGCCAGCTAAACGGGGGTTTTGCATTGTTATAATTTGAAAATTGCTCAATTACTCAATGACTCAATTGAGCCATTGCGCCATTTTCGAATTTGCTAATTCAACTTGATTTCGTTTGCCAATTGCTTGATATAAGTTTCCTGCTCCTGTTTATTGGCGAGCTCCCTGCGCAATACTTTCTCAGAAACTTCTATCACCAGCTGACCTATCTGGTTCTTTACGTCTGTAATAGCAGCCATTTTCTGCTGCTGAATGGCCTGTTGAGCTTCTGCTACAATACGATTGGCTTCAATTTTCGCCAGCTCTTTGGCATCATTCACCATTTTATCCCTTGTTTCACGGGCTTCTTTCAGCATCTGCCCTCTTTCTTCACGGGCGCTGGCCAACAGGGCTTCGTTTTCGCTTTGCAATTGCGCCATTTCAGCTTTCACTCTCTCTGCGGTGGCAATTGATTCGGCTATTCCGTTTTCACGCTCTTTCAGCGATTTAAGGATTGGCTTCCACGCAAACTTTTTCAGTATCAGGAACACGATGATAAAAGCGAGGAGCGTCCAAATAAGCAAACCGGGACCAGGTAATAAAAGATCCATATTCTGTTATTTACTGATTGTCTTTTTTAAAGCAATGTTGGTTTAGAATTACTGCACCCGCCGCCCTGTGCTTTGGATGCAGTAATTACTTTTTTACGTGCTTATTTCAACACAGCCAACAGGCCGGCGATTACCGCAAACAGCGCAACACCCTCAACGAAGGCGGCTGTAAGGATCATGTTAGCACGAATGTCGTTGATAGCTTCCGGTTGACGGGCAATAGCTTCAACAGCGCCTTTACCGATCTGGCCGATACCGATACCGGCACCGATGGCAGCAAGGCCTGCACCAATTGCACCACCCATGTGGGAAAATCCCAGCTCCGGGGTAGCCTGCAACAAGATTTCGAACATTGTCATCTTACTTGGTTTTATATATAATTAATAAAAGACTTAAATGATCACCTCATCATGGTGCCCGTCCACATCATCATGACCGCCTTCAAAAGCCTGCCCGATGAAAACCGCGGTAAGGTTGGTGAATATGAATGCCTGGATAAAGGCTACCAGTATTTCGATGAGGTAAATAAAGACCGTGAACACGATAGATACCGGCGAAAAGCCCCAGCCGATGCCTTTGTTCATACCGCCGAATATGAATATCAGCGAAATAAAGCTAAGGATGATGATGTGGCCGGCCACCATATTGGCAAACAGACGCACGATCAGGGCGAAAGGCTTTGTAAAGATGCTCAGTATCTCTACCGGGATCAGGATGGGTTTTACACCCATTGGCACCGGCGGGTTAATGATGTGCCCCCAATAATGCTTGTTTGTGCTAAACATGATCACCACAAATGATATAAGCCCAAGCACGGCGGTAAAGGCAATGTTGCCGGTTACATTGGCAGAGCCTGGCAACAATCCGAATATATTATTAATAAGAATGAAGAAGAATACGGTAAGCAGGTAAGGCAGGTATTTTTCATATTTTTTGCCCAGGTTAGGCTTGGCTACCTCGTCCCGGACAAAGGTGATAACAGGCTCAATGGCATTTTGTAAGCCGGTAGGGGCCGTGCGGATACCGCGTCCCTGGCTGTATTTTTTTGCCATGCTGGTGAGTATCCAGACCAATATTGCCAGAGCGATGATCATCTGCACCACATTCCTGGTAAGGGAAAGGTCAAGCACTTTTACTGATTCATCTAATCTTTCGTGTTGATCTACAGCCACTATTTTACCGTGCTCTAGCTTATAACCTTTATAAGCCTCAGTGCCATGATGAAATTTAGAAGACATAAATGCATCCAGGC
>JBAVMD010000279.1:0-8017 GCA_049689695.1 Chitinophagaceae bacterium
GTTGGAGCGAAAGAACGAAATGATAATCAAAAAAAATAGTTCAAATGGAAAAGGAGTGGGTAGTTATTTTTTTAATATATGCGGATCTTTTCGAAAGTGATTCAGATGAAATAGATATTAACGGCGAGCGGAAAGTAATAAGAGAATTGCAGGCATTGTACAAAGATTTAATAAACACTCCAATTCACAATGATGCTTCTATTTACAGTGTTATTAACACTATTCATTTTAAAGAGAATAAAAAAAATGATAAAACATTTATTCACAAAGTGAAGAAGCGCAAAGAGCTTGACCTTAATTATCTGCAGGAGATTGCATCAATTGAACTGGATCACACGCTTCAAAAAGCAGACTCTTTATCGGCCATCCTAAGTTTTATAAACAAGGTAGAGCCTGCAAAAAAAATATTTCTTGTTACCTGGGACCACGGTTCTGTATTTGGAATAAATAAGCAGATTGAAAGACAAGGCTTTAGCGAAATAAATTTTGAGATCAGCCTCGATCAAATACTGAAAGGCGATGAAGGCGATCCAGCCAGGAAAAGATCCAACCTTTTCAAATTTGGTAATAATATATTCCGAGTGAATGATACGGAACTCGAACATTTCACTTCAGTTGTCAATAATCTGAATTATGACATGCTGATAAAAGTTGAAAATTTACAATTTTCGCTGAAAAAAGAAGTAGGAATTATTTCAAGTGAAAGCGCTCCCACCGATAATAAAAATATTGAACCCGATAAAATTCCCTTACTTCATCCGGTTGAAACCGCATTCTTGCTTAAAAGGCAGGCAATAATAGAAGCATTCCATGATCCAACTCCCAGTTTTAAGATAGACCTTAACTTACAATCCGAGATTTTAACCAACGAAGAATTAGCGGATGCTATAAAAAAAGGCATAACTAAAGGAAAAGTAGATGTATTGTTGATGATGAATTGCAATATGATGAACATCCATACTATGAATTCTTTAGTGGGCTTGGTTGATTTTTTAGTAGCTCCTGAATCAGACATAGATGAGCCAGGCTACAATTATTGTGCGATTTTGAGTAAACTAAAAAAGGAAACCGATGCCCGGCAATTGGCGCTTTCATGTGTTGATACTTTCAATGCCTCTCCCACTTGCGGACAAATAAGTTGCAAGGAACACCGGGATGAGCATATGCACAAAAACAATGCTATCAATTTATTTGCTGTAGAACTGCAAAAAGACAAAGTGGATGCTTTGACTGAAAGCATCAATAGCTTTGGGGCAAGTATGATTGAAAAAATAAAAGGCGATGACCGGTCTTCAATAACCGAGTTTAGAAACTCAGTTCGCAACACACTTGGAAACTGTGATCTGCAGTCAGGCAGAGGGTTGGGATATCACTTATTTGATATGGAGCAATGGGGTTCAAAATATAAAGTGATGTTAGGACGTGCACATGAAACCATAATTCCTCTTATATCTAAAGATTTGGAAAAGCTTCAGCAAAGCATCCGGGATGGTAAGAGTATTATTTGCCTTGACCATCAACCCGAGCCGAAACAATTTTGTGCTACGGCTATTTTTTTTTCAACTGAAGATGTTTCTGCCGTAACCGGCGTAGGTCCGTTTATCGTTAGTGTAAAGGATAACGAAAAAGATAAATTATCTGCCTGGCTTGGGTTTTTAACACATTTTTTTTCATGATGAATGATTTCCCTTGTCGCCTTCAGGTACAGACATAATCATCATAACTTTAGTATTCTCATTATCGTATGAAAAATGTACATCCTGAGTAATGTCAGTTTTTAAATCTGTTTCCATTGTAGCCACAAAAAGATCTCCCATCTTCGGTTCAATCTTAATAGCAGCGTCGGTTTCATTTACAATGTTGCCCTCCATGTCAAATGGAATCTTAATTGTCATCAACATGATTTTTTTGTCCTTGTCAAAGGAGAAATTAGTAGTAGGCGTTCCAACAGTTTTTAGCTTCGATCCAATGTTTACAGCAAAACGTTTTTTTGCGATTTCGTTAACTGGTTTCATAATTTATTTTTTAAGTATTGGTTATTATTATTATTAACAAATATAGATGGCTACTTATACAACAGAAAGCGTGTTTTCACCTCTTCCACAGATATTTTCACGGGCAATGGCATTTTGCCATTGCGATAAAGCAATAAAAAAGGGGCTGCCAAAGCAACCCCTTGTCTATAATCTCATTAAACAATCTTAATCATTCTGCTTCGAATTCGGATTGGCCTGCAACTCAGTAATAGGAATTGCAAAAGTCCACCTGTTATCACCAGCCGGCACTTGCATAACTCCACCAACTGATGCAGATACAAAATTCGGCACTGTAGTCCTGTCTAAAGGCAGGTTCAATCTCTTCAGATCATAGAACCTGAAACCTTCACCCCAGAACTCAACCCTTCTCTGAACCAGGATCTCATCTATCAAAGCCTGTCCTGTATTGGTGCTAAGCGTATAGCTTGCATCCCTGCTCTTTGCCAGCGTAAGCAATGCATTTTTTGCATCGATCTCTTTTCCTCCTGTTCTTGCATAAGCCTCTGCAAGTATCAGGTACATTTCAGCTGAACGGATATAAGGAACATCACCAATAGTTGGCAATGCTCTTGTTTTAAACTTCCTGCTCATGTACGGTTCCCTGATATAAGTTGTAAGCGGCAGCGGAAAGTTAGCAGCAGTAGGAGCAGGCTCCCACATTTTCTTTCTTACATCTGTTGCTGTGATCATGTTGTACAAAGTAGAGCTGATGCGCTTTGGACGGCTCCTGATATAAGTAGTGTTGCCATCCCATGATATCTGCGCATGGTAAGATCCAAAAGTATCTCCCTGGTCGTCCTGTATAAAAGCGCCCCATATCCACTCAGGGATAGCGATGCTGTTGAAACCTTCCTGGTATTGGGCGCTAGACATCAGTGCGTAAGTGCCTGCATCTATCACCTGTTTTGCGAAAAGTGCAGCATTTACATAATCACCCTTTGTTAAAGCAACTCTTGCTTTCAATGCTCTTGCTGCGTTTAAGCTTAAGTGTGATTTATTTGGCGCTGCTGAAGCTGTTGCAAACAATGCAATAGCATCATCCAGGTCTTTATTGATCTGTGTGTAAACTTCCTCAACCGATGAGCGGGGCAGTTTCACGTCTGTTGCACTAAGCGGCATAGATACTCCTGGCTGAGTGTTGTTTGCTCCCGGAACATAACGTTTTCCAAAAATCTGCACCAGGTAAGAATAGCTCCATGCACGCATGGTCAATGCCTCTGCTTTCAGTCTTTTCTTATCGGCATCAGGGCCTGTAGCAGCATCTATCTGATCGATCAATGCATTTGCATTGCCTATGCAACGATAGTATAAGCGGAAGGGATAAGAAACCCATAGACTTCCATCATTCTTCTGGCTTACCCAGCCACCGGTGCCGGAACCGGCACTGGTATACCAGGTAGAAGCAGCCTGATGAAGGTCTTCACCCATGAAATCCATGTTCAGCATCATTCCACCTTGCCCGGGTTGATTCTGATCGCTGTAGCGTGAGTACAGGTACCTGTAAACACCATTAAGAACATTCGATGCATTGGTAGTAGTTGTGAAAATGGCGGCATCATCCACACTGCCTGTGGGGCCGGTATTCAAAAACTCTTTTTTGCACGACGTTAGCAGGGTAGTTCCTGCAAGAAGAATAAAAAGGACTTTTTTCATATCTGAGTTTTGATAGAATTATTAAAATGTAACATTTACACCTGCACTCAACACCCTGTTAGGAACGTAGATAGCGCTGTTGGTTCCGCTGAAGCTCTCGGCAGGGTTCAGTCCCTGTCTTTTTGAAATGATCGCTAAGTTTTCGCCGGAAACATAGAACCTGAGCTGGCTTACATTGATCCTGTCCAGTATCTTCTTTTCAAAACCATACGAGAATGTTACGTTGCGGAAGCTTAAATAAGAAGCGTCTATCAGGAAACGGTTCGACGTTGAATTGAAATTGGTTGCACCAGTGATGTCTAATCTTGGAATATCCACGACGTCACCTGGCTTCTGCCATGACTTCAGCACATCTGCATGAACGCCTGCACCATAAGATGGAGTAAGCAGTCCCTGGTAGTTACCATCGTAGAACTTGCCGCCTAACTGGTAATTCAGCAGGAACGAAAATCCAAATCCTTTGAATTCAAAAGAGCTTCCGATCGATCCGAATAATTTCGGGATCGCAGAACCTGAATAATCAAATTTTCCATTGGTAGGGTTTGTTACAACCGTATCTCCACCTTTTGTTATCCTGTAGCTGTTTACCGGAGGATTAGAGATGGCATAATAAAGAGCAGCTCCATCAGTTGGGTCAACGCCATACCATTGTCTCAGGTAGAATGCATAGATGTCTTTGCCTTCTTCAAGCCTTTTTGTTCCACTGGTGATGGGCTGTCCGCCAGGTAATTTGGTGATCTTATTTTTAAGATGCGTACCGTTCAACTGTATGCTCCAGGTAATGTTCTTGGAGCGAACGATGTCGGCATTCAATTGAACCTCGATGCCTTTGTTAGACATTGTGCCGATGTTCTCTGTGCGTGTTGTTACTACAGAAGACAGTCCCTGCGGTACATCGAACAGCAGTTCTGAAGAACCTCTGTCGAACAACTCTATCGAACCGGAAATCCTGTTCTTAAACAAGCCGTAATCTATACCTAAGCTCAACGTTTTGTTCACTTCCCATGTAAGATCGTCGTTGTTCAGCTTTGTAGCAATCGCACCTGGTTCTGCAGCATTGTTAAATCCGAGGCCGTAAAGCGCCTGGTATTCATAATAGCTGCCCAATGCATCGTTACCAACAGTGCCGTAAGCTGCCCTGATCTTCAATTCGCTAAGCCAGTTCACATCCATCAGGAAAGACTCACGCTTGGCGAACCATGAGGCACCCACAGAATAAAAATTACCCCAGCGGGATTTTGGTGAGAAGCGGGAAGAACCGTCTCTTCTATAAGAAAGCTCAACAAAATATTTGTTGTTGTAATCGTAAGTCACGCGGCTCAGGTAAGCATCGCGGCGCAGGTTATCGAAGTTTCCGGTAACATTATTCAGTGTTACAAAATTCACCAGCTCCTGGTTGCCATCGAGATTCATGCCTCTTCTGCTACCGCTGAAATAAGTTTCATTAACCCACTGGTTTTCGTGTCCTACCAGTACGCCTACTTCATGATCACCGAAAGTTCTTCTGTAATTCAACAATTGGTTGGCAGAGATCGTTCTGTATTCATTTGCTGAAGCAGAAGAAGTACCGCCGGCAGTTACGCCATCACCAACTATTTTGTTCTGGAAACCTTTAGTGCGTGTGTTGTTCAGGTCCAGACCCACGTTCACGGTAGCAGTAAAGTCTCTCAGGAATTTACCTTCGAGAAAGGTACGTGCAATGATGCTGTTCCTTGAAGAAACAGACTCATTGAGCATGGTCTCATACAGCACATGGCGGCCAGGGAAAGCGCCCTGCGGCCTGTTGATAGCTCCTGCATGCTGACCGTAATCATACATATGATTTCCGAAAGCATCCAGTATAGGAGAGCCGGTAGCGCTGTAAGCGTGAACCGGGTAGATAGGGCCTATACGCCTGGCGAACACAAACGGGTTAACGATGCTGCTTGTATTATCGTCACCAGCGCTGGCCTGGTTAGATTTCACAATTACGCCGCTGATATTCATACCAGTGCGCAGCCAGGTCTTAACCTGCGAGTTAAGGCTTATGCGTGCACTGGCTCTTTCATAATCAGAATTCAGTACAAAGCCCTGGTCTTTCAGGTAGTTCAGAGAAATATAATAATCAGATTTGTTCACCTTGGCCGAAGTGCTCATGGCGACTTCAGTTCTCTTTCCATTTTGAGACAATGGTTTGAACCAATCGAACTCATTGTACAGCAAAGTAGCATTAGGATTCAGCTTGCCATCTGTACCTACGATAGCGTTGTTCGGTACATTATATGGATTGTAAACCAATTGAGCTGCAATAGTATTTGTAGCCTGCGTAGCAGCTGCAGATTCAGAAAGCCCTGTACCGGTGAGCGGATACATCAGGCTGTTCTTCAGGGCCTGCCACATAACAGGGTAATAGTCGTTTGTTTTAACCATATCGTATTCAGACATAGCTCTTTGAGAAAAGCCGGTAGTAACGTTGATGTTCACCTTAGGATCGGCAGATTTGCCTTTCTTGGTAGTGATCAACACAACACCGTTCGCGGCACGCGCACCATAAAGGGCGGTAGAAGAGGCATCTTTCAAAAGCGAAATGGTCTCGATATCGTTCGTATTCAGGTCGCCGATAAATCCTTCGTAAGGAAATCCGTCAACCACGTACAGGGGAGAGCTGCTCGCATTGATAGAGCCAAAGCCCCTGATCCTGATGGCAGCGCTGCTTCCGGGCTGACCGTTTCCGGAAGTGGCGGAAATACCAGGAGCTGCACCGGCAAGCGCCTGGGTGATGTTGGTGGTAAGCCTGTTTTCCAATTGTTTTGCGCCTATTGTTGCAATAGATCCTGTGATGGACTCTTTCTTTTGAACGCCATAAGCAACTACTACTACTTCGTCCATATCAGTTCCGGCAGGTTTTAGCTGTGCGGAAACAGAAGTTTTTCCTGCTATAGCCAGTTCCATTTCGCCGTAGCCAACGGAAGAAACAATAAGGGTGGTGGCGCTGGAGGGAACATTGATAGTGAAGTTTCCGTCAAAATCCGAGGTTGTACCAAGTTGGGTTCCTTTAACTGTCACTGAAGCAGCGGAGATCCCTTTTCCATTTTGGTCTGTAACTTTTCCGGTGACGGTCCGGTTCTGAGCAAGAAGTTGTGCCGTTATGCATAGCACACCTACCATAAGCAGTAGAAATTTTCTCATTTGGTTTTGTTTATATATGAAATAAAAGCCGCAGTAACATGGAAAGGTTGGGCTATATCAGAGGAATTGGAGGGATAAAGACCTTAAGACCCCGGTCTTTTCAAAAAAGCTGCACTAAAGTAAGGCAGAAATTGCATTTTTTAGTAATTGGGTGGTTAATGAGTTGGTCACAGGGTTGATGATCATATAGTTATTGGTGGGATAATGACGGACAAATGACTTAGTGAGTGAATTGATTTGCGAGAACGAAGCGGAAAGCCGTGGAGGTTTGAATACCTCTCTCTCCGCTTTTTTGTTGCTTTTGCTCGCTTATTCACAGTTTCTCTGTTTGGGAGTTGGGCGGAACAAATCTCTTATCGGCATCATTCATTGAGAGAGCCACAAGATGCATGGAAGGATATTGGTTATGCAGCCAGGTAACGGTTTCAACCCCAGCCATAATGGGCATGTTCACCTCAACCAGCATAATATCCGGAGGCTTTTTGGTTTTCATTTTTTTCCATAAGGCCTTTCCCTTGAGCGCCTCAACGGACACTTCGTAGCCGCCAAAACTGGTGATTAACCGAAAGACTTAAAAAAATCTTCTAGCTCTGCATTTGAAAGATCAAAGTGAATATCTTCTGCATAAGTACTGGCGCATGAGCGACGAGATGACTGTGCCCTGGAATAGGCTACGCTCAAACTTCCGGCTGAGATTGGTTCTTAAATTGTTTTGACCACTTAATTGCCTGATCCAGCACTTTTGTAATATTTGTACCGTTAACTAAATAACTGTTTTTTGTACTCTTGTCTATTACAATTAATTCAATTTCTTCATGCTCCATTGAAAAGTTAAGATCGTTATCTTCTAACAGCTTCTTAATTTTTGTATTATTTCTCATTGTCTTTTGTTATCATATGGGTGCGTGGCAAAGCTATAAATTGTCGAGAAAGGTAGGATAAGGCTATGCACTTTTTTCTTCTCCACCTTCACTATCTCTGATTCAAGCTATATTGCGGGAAACGCCCTAAATTGTCCATCTGAAATAGATAGCTATTATGAAACATCTCAAAAAGAAGTTTGTATTACAAGTAAAATTTAGTCCTGAGCAATGGGCGGAACTACAAAAAATACCGAATGCAAGAAAAGACTATCAGAGTCTTCCCGTGTCAGATAAAGA
>JBAVMD010000280.1:0-5301 GCA_049689695.1 Chitinophagaceae bacterium
GTCACTTCCGGGAGCACCAGAAAGGCAATCCTACTTCAACCAATCCGATCGCTTCTATTTTCGCGTGGACGAGAGGGTTAGCATTCCGCGGCAAGCTGGATAATAACCAGGCGCTGATCGATTTCTGCCAGGCGCTTGAGGAAGTGTGTATCGAAACTGTGGAAAGTGGTAAAATGACAAAAGACCTCGCCATTACCATCAAACCAAAAGTTGAGCATGGTAAGGACTTTTTGCATACTGAAGAATTTTTAGATGCGATAGATCAGAATCTGAAGAAGAGACTGGGGGATTAAGTTTCGGGTTTCGGGTTTTGAGTTTAGGGTTCTTCTCGGTAATTACTTTTTTGATAGCTATATCGAAAGCACTTACAGAGAAGAACCCGAAACTCAAAACCAGAAACCCGAAACTCTAAAAACAAAAAGCGTTTCGCAAGCCCATGCTCGCGAAACGCTTTTTTGCGTTATACACAAATACAACCCCACAATGTATATAGAAGCATTGTTCTTTTCAGAACGCTGCCAGTATTGTTACGACCGGATCACGCATCGGAACGGCTTCCGCCTCTTGTGAGTGCAACTAATAAAAGAATGAATACTGCTGCACCAACTACCCACACCCACGGAGATGCATACCAACTACTATCCTTTGCATTGATGTCTATATCAACTTTATCCTGCGCCATAGCAAGCGCTGTAATAAACAGCGACACAACTGCCAGCAGCGATCTTTTTGCTATTGCGAAGATTTGTGTGTAAGATTTCATATAAAAATGTTTTGTTGGTTTAACAAGGAAAAAAATCGTGCCATATTGTAGAAATAAATTCAAGCGGATTCATCGGTTTCAACTATATTAGCTATTCTTACCACAAAAAATAAGTGTGCATTACTTCTAAACTACTGGCATAAGTTTTATGTTCAAACTGTTTACAAGATCCCACTTATGAGATGGAATAGTTCTGCTTTTTTTACAAGACATTTTTCAGCGGTTTTTTTCATTTTTTTCTTCTGCAGTGCAACTGCGCAGCCACCTGTTCATACAGGAAGGTTCAGTCCTTTTATTGATAATAACGTGAATGGTTTCTGGGAATATCTTCCCCGGAATTATGATGCTGATATAAATCAGAAGTATCCCCTTATCGTATTCATTCACGGTGCGGGTGAGCAGGGCAGCGATCAATCTATGACCACCCTCAATAGGGTGTTGCGTGCCGGCCCTCCCAGGATCATTAATAACGGAACTTTTCCTGACAGCTTTTATGTAGCAGGACAATGGCATAAGTTCATTGTAATTTCTCCGCAGATCAAAGACGGCATACTGGGAGCTACCAGCACGGTACAGCCATCCACTATTGAAGCTGTTATACAATATGCGCTTTCTACTTACCGGGTAGATGCTACCAGGATATACCTCTGCGGTTTAAGCATGGGTGGAGGCGCTGCCTGGGATTATGCAGGAAGCAGTCTATCAGCAGCGCAAAAACTGGCGGGGATAGTAGTAGCTGCGGGCGCAGCCGATCTTTCCACCACGCAAGCCAGCAATATTGCAGAAGCAGACCTGCCTGTGCTGAGTACGCACAACAGAGACGATAATGTTATAGGCGTATCGCGTACAGAAGCAAATATTTTCGCTATACAATCCTATACCCCGGCAATTTCACTTGCTCCCAAAGCAGTTTATTGGGACCTTGGCGGACACAATGTATGGAGAAGGACCTTTGAAGACATTCTCCCTGGCAGCACTCCCAATGGCAATCTGCGCGACACATTGAGCACAGATGTTTATGAATGGCTTCTCACTAATTTTCGCCCTTCGCTGGTGTTGCCGGTTTCCTGGCAAAGTTTTGTAGTGCGGTCTCAAAACGGGAAAGCTTTATTGCAGTGGGTGGTAAGCAACCAGGCAAATGTTCGTGAATACATAGTTGAAAAAAGCGGCAATGGCGTGCAGTGGTCAACGTTAGCAACGCTGAACGCAATCAGGGGTACAAATGCACAGACATACAGCTATACAGATGGAAATGTTGCGCCGGGCCTTACTTACTATCGTATCAGGCAGTCTGACTATGATGGAAAATTTTCCTACTCTACCATCAAAACAATCGATCTGAATAGACCCGTTAAATTGCTCGTATATCCCAATCCATTTTTTAACCAGATAAGGATCGATGCAAATATTCCTGCCGGAAGTGTTACGATAAAACTTGCTGATGCCACAGGAAAAATCGTTGCAACACAGCCGCAGCAGTCTGGCCTGATGCATGAAATAATATTGGATGGACTGGGCAGACTTGCTTCCGGCACCTACTATCTTTCCATTGAAGATGCGCAGGGAAAAAAGGTTTACAGCACACAGGTAATCAAGAAGTAATTAGCAAATTAGCAAATACGAAAATTTGAAAATGGAAGGCTTCATTTGCTAATTTTCGTATTTGCTAATTTGCTAATTAATCACTGGGCATGTTATTTTCAGTAGTTTCTATAAAAATAATTATGAGTAACGATAAAGAGTACGGCCGCGGCCAGGATGAACCCAGGCCAAGAAAAAAGGAAGATGATGATTTCCCTGGTTATCCGCACTATCCGGCGAAGGAAGATATTATGAGTCCTTCCAGTGAAATGGAGCGCGTGCAGGTGGATGTAGAAAATCTTACCCCTTCGGGTAAATATGTAAACCCGAAAGAAGATAAAAATCCTTTAAGCCAGCCTGTAGCCAATACAGATGCTGTATCTGACGAGGATGATCTGGGTATTGTTCGCGGTACAGAAGCAGATGTTACTCGCGATGACCTTCTTGCACTGGGAGGCAGCCGGTTCAGCGATAACGACCTGCAGTCAACAACAAGAACAAATTCAGTTTCCGGCGAAGACCTGGACGTTCCGGGTGCAGAACTTGACAATATGAATGAGGAGATTGGCGAAGAGGACGAGGAAAATAATTACTATAGCCTCGGAGGCGACCGGCACGAGAATCTTGAAGAAGACCCAACTGCCTAGGAGGCAGAAGGTACAGGGTACAGAGTACAACGAACAAGGCACAAGGTACAAGGAACAAGAAGCAAGCAAAGGGGTCGCCTCTTGTCTTGCTTCTTGTTCCTTGTACCTTGTGCCTTGTATCTTTACCTGGCATCAAACCAAACCTTCTTCAAATCATTCCAATCGCCGTTGTAATTTATATACAACTCCTCTCCCGCTTTGATGTTCCTGACTGTTTTAATGGTGATGATCTCATCCCTGAAATTCATTTCATATTCGCAATTGCTTTTATAAGAATGGTTGTAGAGCGGTACATATCCTAACGCCATGCAGCACTTGTTTTTTTTCTCACCCCATTCGAAAATATAATCGTGCAGGAGCGTTTGGTCGAGCAGCTTGCGGTCTTCACTGTTCATAACAATCACCGGCGCAATCTCAATTACAGTATCTTTTTTTATATTTTTAGAAGTAAACACGCCCCTTCCCATGTTTTTTGTGGAAGCAATATGCAGATATGGTTGTATCATATAGGATAAAGATACAAGGCACAAGGCACAAGAAGCAAGTAAAGGCGGGGACCCTCTTATCTTGCTTCTTGTGCCTTGTACCTTGTCTTACTGACTCTTGTTCCTTACTTTTGAGTTATGGCTGAAGAAGCACAGGATATAACGCTCAGGCAGGAATTTGAAGAACTGATCACCAGCAACGACCAATTGCGCATACGTGAGTTTCTGAACGATCAGAACATCAGCGACGTGGCCGGGCTTATTGACGAATATCCCGAATACGAGGCGCAGATCATCAGCCACCTGAGCGTACACCGTGCAGCCAGCACATTCAAGATCCTCGATTTTTCCATTCAGAAACGCATCATACAGGAACTTCCCCCGCTCAAGACCGCAGAATTATTGAACGATCTTCCGCCGGATGACCGCACTGATTTCCTGGAAGAACTGCCCAGCGAAGTGGTAAAAGAACTTATCAGGCTACTCAATACGGAAGAGCGAAGGGTCACGCTTTCCCTGCTCGGTTATGCAGAAAGCAGCGTGGGCAGGCTGATGACACCGGATTATATTGCGGTTCAGGTTGACTGGACTGTACACGAAGTGCTGGAGCATATCCGCCAAGTGGGGAAGCAGATGGAAACGATAGATGTGATCTATGTAGTGACCGAAAAAGGTGAGTTTGTAGACGACATGCGTATCCGCGAGTTGATCCTCGCCAATCCTGATAAGCTTGTGGACGATATCATCGATCATCGCTCCATTACGCTTCATGTTAACGACGACCAGGAGGTGGCCAACGATGTATTTAAAATGAACAATCGGGTAGCCCTGCCCGTGGTTGATGACAAGAATATTTTGTTAGGCATCGTTACCATCGACGACGTACTGTGGGTTGCCAACGAAGAGTTCAGCGAAGACATTCAAAAGATCGGTGGTACCGAAGCGCTGGACGAACCCTACCTGGAAATTCCCATTTTCAAGCTGTTCAAGAAAAGAGTAGTATGGCTGATAGTGCTGTTCCTGGGCGAAATGCTTACAGCCACTGTGATGGCGTATTTTGAAGACGAACTGGCTAAATATATAGTGCTGGCATTATTCGTTCCTCTTATCATTTCCAGCGGGGGCAATACCGGCTCCCAGGCTTCTACCCTCATCATACAGGCCATGGCCTTAGGCGAAGTGACCATTGCAGACTGGTGGCGTGTAATGCGGCGTGAATTGATTTCAGGCGTATTGCTTGGAACTGTTCTCGGGCTGATCGGATTTTTCCGCGTAGCGTTCTGGAATTCTATCTTTCATACTTATGGCGAACATGGCACACTGGTGGCCTTTGTTGTAGGGTTTTCATTATTGGGCGTGGTGCTATGGGGAACAATCACAGGTTCCATGTTGCCGCTTATTATAAAAAAGCTGGGCGCTGACCCCGCAACTTCTTCAGCACCTTTCGTTGCTACACTCGTTGACGTAACAGGTTTGGTGATCTATTTTTCTATGGCCTTTTTGTTTATGAGTGAGATAATGGGATAACCTTTATTCAGTTTTTTCCTCGCAAAATTTTCGTGATTTTCTGTTTTTTCTGTGTTGATTTTCTCGTTGTCATCCAAATTTTTAGTTTTTAATTTGTTTCCTCAAAAGGAAACTTGTAATTTTAAACCTGAATAGGATGATTGAGAAATTCGATGTTGAATTTCTGCCTGAAGCAGTTAAATTTTTAGAAAGCCTCGATCAAAAAGCGAGGGAGAAAATTCTTTATAATATCAGGAAGTCGCAATTTTTAAATGATAAAGAGTTATTTAAAAAACTAACAGCGCACATCTGGGAATAC
>JBAVMD010000281.1:0-3840 GCA_049689695.1 Chitinophagaceae bacterium
CCTTGAAATAAGCACCCTTGCCAAACAGCATGGAAAACTGGTGAACGTGGCAGACAAGCCTGAGCTTTGCGATTTTTACCTGAGCTCCATCGTGCAGAAAGGAAATCTTAAGATCGCCATCTCTACAAATGGAAAATCGCCAACGCTTGCAAAAAGACTGAAAGAGATTTTTAATGAAGCGCTGCCTGATAAGCTGGATGATGTACTGAACAACCTTCACATTATCCGCAACAAAATGAATGGCGATTTTGCAGCCAAGGTGAAGAAGCTGGACCGCATCACCAGGGTACTCGCAACCGGTGATGAGCTGAATGAATCAGTGAATGCTTTACAAGGAAAGCCTGCTGAAAAAAAATGGCGCCGCATAGCATCCTGGCTGGTATTTGCTTTCTTCTTTATGTTCGTGGGCCATGTAATATTATCGTATGTTCCTTTCAGTGACCTTATGGTAACCATTAAAGGAATTCCGAAAGAATTAGACCAGCAGTTTTACTGGATGATACTGGCGGGTTTCCTGGCCCAGTTGGTTGATGGGGCGCTTGGAATGGGCTATGGTGTTATCTGCGCGATCGTATTATTGTCTACCGGCGTAAACCTTCCAGCCATCAGCGGCAGCATTCATACCGCTGAAATGTTTTCGAGTGCGGCTTCGGGTTATAGTCATTATAAATTTGGCAATGTAAACAAGAAGCTTTTCAAAGCGCTCGTAATACCGGGCGTTATCGGCGCCATATTGGGAGCTATCCTGCTTTCAAAACTCGGGGACGAATACGGCCAATTTGTTCGGCCTGTGTTGGCTGGCTATACTTTGTTCTTAGGTATTAAGATATTTACCGCTGCTTTCAGGAAACGCGAGAAAGCGAAAAAAGTGAAGCGTGTAGGCTGGCTGGCCGGAGCAGGCGGTTTCCTTGATTCGTTCGGTGGCGGCGGTTGGGGACCATTGGTAACAAGCACATTGATCTCAAAAGGACAATCACCTCGTTTTGTAATAGGATCAGTAAGCATTACAGAATTTTTTGTAACGCTTGCGAGCGCGCTTACTTTCTTTTCATTGCTCGGCATTTCTCACTGGCAGATGATCGCAGGATTGATCATTGGCGGATTGATAGCAGCTCCAATTGCTGCAAGGCTTGCGGGTAAGCTGCCGTTGAAGACGATGCTGATAGCCGTGGGAACTATAGTCGTGATTTGGAGTTTGCGGATATTGATCAAAGCCTTGATGTAGTTTTTGGATTGATAAATTTTGATTATTATCTGGTATTGGCGCAATGCCTGTTACAAACATTCATAAATATTTTTCAGCCTCTTATTGTTTAAATAAGCCCGCCCCGCAAAAGCAGGGCAGGGTGCAATAGCAGTAGCATAACTATTGCGCCATCATCAGTCCTTAACCGTTAGATGAGGCTCAGGTTCAAGTCAGGAGTCCCGGATTATCGCTTTTTGTAATTCAGTTTTATGGCAGTGTACACGATACTGGCAAACCACGTTCATTGGCAAATAACAATTCAAAAGTAGAAGAACGTGAAATCACAACCAATGGAAAAACATCGTAAAAAAAATGTTTTTTAACGGCAGAATTGTGAGGGTTTGAACAGTTTATTGGTTTATTAGTTTACTGGTTTATTAGTTTATTGGTCATTAAGTCATTAAGTCATTAGGTCATTGCTATTCGCCAATGACCATTGACTTAATGACCTAATGACCCAATGACCGACTTCACCAATAAACTAATAAACCAGTAAACCAATAAACTACTACGCAGAATTCCTTCCCGCATTAATGATCCCGAACGAAGAGCGCATAGCGAGTTTTTCATAAACCGCTTTGATCGGAACATCTTCCAGTTGCTCTTCCAGCTCACGCACTTTAGTGATGGCAAATTGCTGTATGGTTGCTAATGGCAGAACAATTCTTTCACGCATCTGGATGGAAAGCTGATCTACAGGATAATCTGCCATCAGTTCATTTCTTCCTGAAAGCATAAATATATAACGCAACGTAAGCTCGTATTCTTCATATATTTTTGTCCAGAGTGCACCGTACTTCGGATGGCGCGATAATGATTCCGTTAATGGAAAGAAACATTTCTTCATGGCCATCTCACAATTATCCATCAGTGTTTTAAAGAACAACGATTCCCGGTACAATCTTCTCACTTCGCCGAACCTTCCCGCATGGTCCATCTGTTGAAGCGCAGCGCCTACTCCGTAAAAACCGGTTACATTTTGTTTTAGCTGGCTCCATGCACCAACAAAAGGAATGGCACGCAGGTCTTTCAATGAAAATCCTGATGTGGTGTTGCGCTTTGCGGGACGGCTGCCGATATTGGTATCTGCATAGAACCTGAGCGGGCTTACATGCAGCAGGTAATCCAGGAATTCTGGATCGTTCTTTAATTCTTTATATGCTTTGAAGCTAGAGTCGGCCAGTTCGTGCAGCAGCGATTCTTCACCAGGTTCGAGTGTAACCTTGCGCGAAGAAAAGAGATCATTCGAAATACCTGCATGCAAAAGTTGCTCGAGGTTGAACTGCGCGGATTCAATGGTGCCAAAGTTAGAGCTGACTGTTTGTCCCTGTATGGTCAACTGAATTTCGCGGTTAGAAATATCTTTTCCCATCGATGCATAGAACTTGTGGGTTTTGCCGCCGCCGCGTGCAGGAGGTCCGCCACGTCCGTCGAAAAAGATCACGTCGATATTGTACTCGCGTGAAATATCGGTCAATGCTTTCTTACAGGCATAAATGCTCCAGTTGGCCATGAGATAGCCGCCATCTTTAGTGCCATCAGAAAAGCCGAGCATAATGGTTTGCCTCTGGTTGCGCAATTGCAAATGCGCTTTGTATGCCGGATGCTTATAAAGCATGCGCATTACATCGGGCGCCTGCTTAAGATCCTCTATTGTTTCAAATAAAGGAACAATATCGATCGACAATTTTTCTTTCTTCCAGCCTGCAAGCAGGAAGAGCCCGTACACTTCCATTATATTCAGCGCGCTCTGGCAATGGCTGATGATGTAACGGTTGCAACCCTGCACACCATTGTACAATTGAATATCTTTTATGATGCGGATGGTTTGCAAAGTATCCTGTACTACTGGATCACTCATGGATTCAAGCGGTAATTCCCCTTCGATTGCAACCAACCGGTCGATCTTTTCTGTTTCTGTGAGACCCGCATAATCATCCGGCAGCAATGCTGTATTTGCCGCAATGGCATCCAGCACCTGGCCGTGCGTTGTGCTGTCTTGCCGCACATCCAGCGAGGCAAAATGCAAACCGAATACCTGCACTTTATTAATGAGGTTATCCACCAGGTGAAGGAACAGGCTGTTGTGCTGGTGAATGATGATATCACGGATGCGGTTAAGCGCATTCAGCACATAATCTTTTGATATTTCAGTACGATGATCGGGTATAAAGATGTTATTGTAGAGCTGCTTTTCAAGATCTGCAAGAATAACATCAACGCCTTCAAAAGTAAGGCGCCGCTTAAGCCTTCTTGTTTCGAAGTAATAGCACCGGATGATGGCATCGCGCAACGCATTGGCTACTTTTAAAGTGATCTCCGGAGTAACATTCGGATTACCATCCTTATCTCCTCCCGGCCAGAAACCCATGGCTACTGGCGGATGGTTCTCCTGGATGACATCGGGGAACTGGTTTTTCAAAAAAGTTACTATGCGGCCGCAGGCCGCGTAAAAAACATTCTCCAGGTACCAGATAAGGCTCACAGCTTCATCGTAAGGCGTGGGCTTTTGTTTTTTGAAGAAAGGCGTTTTGCCTAACTGCTGCAGGTACATGTTGATCTGGTTGGTATTGTTATCGTTCAATGCCTTGCCA
>JBAVMD010000282.1:0-21794 GCA_049689695.1 Chitinophagaceae bacterium
CAATCACCCTTGCCGTGTGAGCTTTCACATCTTTCACTTTATGCACCTCCGCAATAAAGCCAAGGTATTCCCGCACATACATGTCGTAATACAAAGCATTCGATTCGGGGAGATAACCAACTTTCTTTTTTGCTTCGATGGGATTTTTGCGAACATCAACATCTGCCACCATAGTTTCACCGGTATCCTGTTGCAGGTAGCCGGTAATAATTTTCATGGTAGTGGATTTGCCGGCGCCGTTGGGGCCCAGAAAGCCAACGATCTCACCCTTGTTCACCTTAAATGAAATATTGTCTACCGCTTTCTGCTCGCCGTAAATTTTTGTGAGGCCTTTTACTTCAATGGACATCAGGATAATTTAAAACTTCACGAAGATAATGAATGTAAAAACTTTTCAATTCCATTATCCGGTTAATAAACTGTCAGTTGAACTCTTCTGCCCAATCCGAACTCCAATAGTCTGTACAAAGTTGACAACTGAATATCAGAATGGCCATTTTCTATGCGGGAAATAAAACTTTTTTTTGCTCCGATCTTTTCGGCTAATTGTTCCTGTGTCATTTTAGCCAGGCGCCTTTCTTCCTTGATCAGTTCACCAATTAGAAACGCTTTTGCTTTAATCTCAAATTCGGTTCTTTTTTTTGTTCCTCTCTTACCATATTGTTTTGTAAGATGATCCTCAAGCGGAGTAAGTGTGGCTTTCTTTGTTCTCATTTTTTAAACTCATTTGGTAGCATAATATTCTTTCATAAGCTTGATAGCTAACTGGATTTCCAGTCGTGGTGTCTTTTGGGTCTTTTTTTGAAAACCATTGAATAGTATCACAACCTTTCTTTATCGAAACAGCAAAATATCCTGAAAATATTGCTGCCGACCTCTATCCTTATTTCATAAAGACCTTTCTCTCCTTCTATATGCTTTAAAAATTTTGCAGGTATCCGTTCAGCATGGGTCATGAGAAAAAAGATGTAATCGATTTTGTCCCTGACTTTTGATGATTGCTGCTCGTAAAACCTCTCGAAATAATGCTTATAAAAAACCAGTTTCCTTAATTGTTCCATTCAACGTTCATTTCAAAGTTAACTTAAAATGGAACAATTTCCTGAATTTTGTGTAACGTTCAATCAATCAAAATATCCGTTTAGAAAATAATTTGTTACCTGAGATTTCTCGTGCTGGTCTGGTAGTTGCCCTCTCTTCTATAAGTATATTTCAGCTTTCCCGTATAGGTTCCTTCGGGTAACCGGGTTTGAAGCATTGAATAGATCATTGAGTCAAGCAGCCTGATATCTTCCCGGTCTTCCAGGTAATTTGCTTTTAGTTTTATAGCCAGTGAAACATATTTGCGACCAGGTATTGCAGAAGAATCATACACCCGCGCATCGGCAGAAAGATATTCGCTGAGGCTGTCCGTATACATCCTGCTCAGCTCTGCACTCAGGGTGGCGTTATAAGAACTCTTTGAGAAAGCCGGCGTAGTTTTTTCCGGCGTCCATTTGAATAATACCAATAAAAGTATGAGCAATGAATACGACAGCACTAGAGAAACAACTATTTGCAGATAGTTGATGTCGTGTTTTTCCTGCGGCCGTACATAAGGCATTACTTTAGTTCCTGCAATGCGGTCGCCGATGCGCCTTTGCGGAGAACCAAAAGTTACGATCACTTCCACCGGCCATATCAGAATAAAAATATTCCTGATAAAACATTTCATCGGCGAAGCTGGTTCGCCTGTTGCATTGTCCACCACCTGTTGCTTTAGGGCTCTTTTGGCGAGACTGCGACCCTGAAAGCAATCTTTAGAGAAGTACAATGAAAGCCCGATAATACTTACATAAATATTAAAGGTGTTCACATCCAGCTCCTGCGCGTGCGCATCAAAAAGAGTTGAAAACATTCCGCCAATGCCCAGCAGAAAAAAAGGCATTGCAATAGCACACATTATAATATGATCGAGAAACATCGCGCTTAAGCGCGCACCAATTGAGAGCTTATTGTGTAACAGGAAGTCGGCGCGGAGCGTATCCATCTTCAAATCACTTTTCTGATAATAATTGTTCTGAGTTATCGGCAAGCCGGTCGTATTCTCCTTTCCAGGCATACCACCCAAATATTACAAGACCTACTGCAATAGGAAGGAATATGGTGATGATGATGATCCATGGAATGGGCCTGTTCACTTCTGATTTACCATTAGCGTCAATATTCTGAATAGCACCAACAATAAGTGCTGCTATGATCACCGGCCCAATGATCATGCAGAGAATGCCGGTTAGTCTTTTGAGTGTGTTCATGGTTGGGTTATTAGCTAATCAATCCGTCACATCCTTATCAATCTTATTCGATAAATACAAACTGCCTATTACCAGGCTCAGTGCCGCAACGCCAATCGGATACCAAAGCCCCGATAAATGATTGCTGCCGGGAAACGTGGTAATGAGCAGTGCAATAAAAGGGACCATCCCGCCAAACACACCGTTGCCGATGTGATAAGGCAGCGACATCGACGTATACCGTATCCTCGTTGGGAATAATTCCACCAGGAAGGCTGCTATCGGTCCGTAAACCATCGTTACAAACAATACCATCACTGCAACCAGCCAGATCACTTTCCATTTGTCGCCCTCTGATAATAGCAGAGATTTAGAAGGCTTCTCAACGGGTTTCACACCACTCGCATTAATTGGTTTTACGTTGGTTGTCAAAAACACACTGCCATCTGCGAAATTCTTTGTGTTGGTAGATACGCTTGTGTTTGTATTTAAATCATGACTTATGGTTGTACTCTCTGAAACAAATGTCTTTTTTGTAGTGTCAGCTATGTCGTAGATCTGTTGAAATATCGGGCGGTACAACAGAATGGCCAGCAGCATGCCTGCCATCATAATGTATTTTCTTCCTATGCGGTCAGACAGCGCGCCGAACACCACAAAGAAAGGCGTTGCAATCAGCAGGGCGATTAAAATAATAGTGCTCGCCTGTTCATAATCCACAAAACATTTGTTCAGGATAAATTGCTGCGCATAAAATTGTCCCGTATACCAAACCACTCCCTGCCCCATGGTTGCACCGAACAATGCCAGCAGCACCATTTTAAAATTTGCCTTATTGCCAAAGCTTTCCTTCAACGGGTTTGTGGATGTTTTGCCTTCTGTTTTCAACTTTGCGAACAATGGAGATTCATTCATCTTCAAACGGATCACGATCGATACAACTACCAGCAAAATCGACAGCAAAAAAGGATAGCGCCATCCGTTGCCATATTTAAATTCTTCTACACCAACCAGGTTGCGGATAATAAGTATAACACCTAATGAAAGGAATAATCCAAGTGTGGCGGTGGTCTGTATCCAGCTCGTAAAATACCCTCTTCTGTTTGCAGGGGCATGCTCTGCAACATAAGTAGCTGCACCGCCATACTCACCGCCCAGTGCGAGGCCCTGTAAAAGCCGAAGCAACAACACCAGAAAGGGCGCCCAACCGCCGATGGTGGCATAACTGGGCACAAGCCCGATCAGGAAAGTAGAACCGCCCATCAGCACCAGCGTTAATAAGAAAGTATATTTTCTTCCGATGATATCGCCCAATCTTCCAAATACCAATGCGCCAAAAGGCCGCACAATAAAACCCGCGGCAAAAGTTGCCAGCGTAGAGAGCAGCGCAGCGGTTGGATTGGTGTCAGGAAAAAATTTCTCCGCTATAATAGTAGACAGGCTCCCGAAAATGTAGAAGTCGTACCACTCAATCAAAGTGCCTACCGATGAAGCTGTAATTACTTTCCAAATCCCATTACGCATAAATTTCATTTATGAAGGTACAAGGCACAAGGTACAGGGCACAAGCTTGAAATTCTGAGGAGCTTTTTATCTTGATACTTATTCCTTTTCTTGCTTCTTGTTCCTTGTCCCTTGTCCCTTGTACCTTACTCTGAGATAGCAACAGCTATCTTAGAGTCCGCTGTTCCGTAATACAAAAACCATTTGCCTTTATAATTTACCAATCCTTCCAGGAAGCAAACGTTATTCACCTGCCCTGTCAGTTCATAGTTCTTGTCTGGTTTCATAAAATAACTTTCGCTTCTTTCAATCACCTTCAAAGGATCGTTCTTATCCATCACAATTTGTCCGGCAGCATACGTGCCGTCTGGCAAAGAAGTATCTCCTGTGGCAATAACGTTGCGGCTGTTGTAGATCAACAGAATGCCTTTATCTGTAAGCATTGCGGCAGGACCGGGTTCAACAAGATCGCTGTCGAATTTTTTTTCACGCGGGCCAAATACGATTTTCACCTCCGCAATTTCGCCTGCATTGCGGCGCAAGGGAATTTCAGGCTTCTCGCCTGATGAATATAAAACCGGTGTCCAGTTAATAAGATCATCAGAAGTAGCTGCCCAGATGTTTACATCGCCCCAATACATCCAGTATTTGCCATTTAGTTTTGCGGCTGTTATTTTTCCATCGCGGTAATCGGCAACGATGGCGCCTGACTTGCTCCACTTATTTACATATTTACCGTCATACGCTTTTGCAAATGCATGCCCATACTTGGTCCAGTGATACAGATCAGGCGAGCTGGCTACCAGCAGGCGGGCCTTATCCCCATCGTAAGCAGTATACGTCATGATGTACAGCCCATCCTCGCGCTGCACCAGCCGCGGATCTTCGCACCCGCCTTCCCACTCAAGTGGTTTGTATGCATCGTTATCAGGATATAGAACAGGAATAGGATGGCGTGTAAAATTTAATCCATCGGTGCTATAGGCAAGACCAATGCGGGACGTGCCGGCATATTTGCCAACAAGGTCTTCGGCCCTGAATAAAAGGAATACAGTATCGTTGCGAACGATCGCAGCAGGATTGAAAACATCTTTCGCCTGCCAGGCAATTTGTGTTCCGGCGAGGGGGCATTGAAAAACCGGAATGCTGTCTTTTTCTAAAACAGGATTTACACTGTCAGCTTTCACAAATGGACCCAGCTGCCAGTCTTTGGGCTGGCTGCACGAAATAAGTAAGCAACAACAAAACAGGAAAATAATAATAATAATATGAAAGCGATGGGGCAGTAGTTGGTTTGTTTGCATGTAATAGTGTGCTGACACTAAAGATATAACCCTCACCCCACTTCGCAAAGCGGTTTTACGCTCCGTGTCATTGCACGTAGCATAAAACCGCTCACGAAATTTTATAGATCGTCGTACTCATACAAAGTATCTATATGTGTGCCTGCCTTCATTTCAAATACGGGTTTGATGATTCCATCCTTTAAACCATATACCCAGCCATGAAGGTCTGGCCGTTGTTCCTTCTTCCACGCACGCTGAATAATGGAAGTTTTAGCAAGGTTCATTACCTGCTCATGCACATTCAATTCTACCAGGCGGTCGCTTCTTTGTTCCTCATCTGAAATGCTGTTCAATTCTTCACGATGAAGGCGGTATACGTCCTTGATATGGCGCAGCCACATGTTCAGCACCGGCCTATAGTCTTTTTTTGTTGCCGCTGCCTTGATGCCCCCACAGCCATAATGCCCGCAGATGATCACGTGCTTTACTTTTAAATGGGCAACCGCGAAATCCAGCACGCTCAGCAGGTTCACATCATTATTCACAACAAGATTGGCAACATTGCGGTGAACAAAGATCTCTCCCGGCTGTGTGCCCGTGATCTCGTTGGCAGGCACCCGGCTGTCGCTGCAGCCTATCCATAAAAACTCCGGCGTCTGCAAATGGGCAAGCCTTTGAAAATACTCCGGATCATCCGATACTTTTTCAGCTGCCCACGCCTTGTTTTCCAGCAATAATCTTTCGTATGAATACATGCGCTTATGAATTAAGGATGTGCAAATTTATCAGTTTTGACTCTTTTCTGTTTTTTCTATTTATATCGATGCAGGGTTTTCCTCCATCTTCCTGAATATTTCCTCATTAAAACCCTGCCTCTTGTATTCGCTTCTTTTTACCTGCACGGATATGTTCTTTAAAGGTGCATGTTTCATGAAATCTTCTATCACTTCAATAATATCCTTATCTATAAAATCTGCACGGCTGGTATCAATCAGCACCGAAGCATTTTCGGGCACTGTTTCCAGCTTGTTCTTAATGATGGGCTTATTCAGGAACGATACATCCTTTCTTAGCCTGAACAGGTATTTGCTCGAATCGTTCACTACCAGCAACGAAGTTTTGAAGTTGCTGCGGATAATAAAGAACAGTCCTATGCCGATACCGATGAGCACCCCTGTAAGCAGATCTGTAAACAATATAGCAACAATGGTGATCACAAAGGGAAGGAACTGGTCCCATCCTTTACGGTAATACATTTTGAACAACGAAGGCTTTGCCAGCTTGTAGCCTGTATATATCAGGATAGCCGCCAAAGCAGATGTGGGCACCAGGTTGAGCAGTCCGGGTATCAGCGCTACGCAAAGCAGCAGCAACACACCATGATATACTGCAGACATTTTTGTTTTGGCCCCGGCATTTACGTTTGCAGATGAGCGAACGATCACGCTTGTAACAGGTAATCCACCAATGAGGCCAGACAGCATATTGCCGATGCCCTGCGCTTTCAACTCCCTGTTAGTAGGTGTAACACGCTGGTATGGATCAAGATCATCAATGGCCTCGATGCTAAGCAAGGTTTCCAGGCTGGCTACTATTGCAATGGTAAGCGCAGTTATCCATACCTGTTTATTTGCTATCTGGCTAAAATCGGGCATGGTGAAAAAGGAAATAAATTCATTTACTGAATTTGCTATCGGAATATTTACCAGGTGTTCGCTGCCCAGCGCAAGTTCAGGAGAAGCTGCGCGGAATAATTGGCTAACGCCAACTGCTATCAGCACCACCACCAATGGAGCAGGTACCAGTTTGCCGAGCTTTGCCTTAGCAAAAAACTTTTCCCACACTATGTAAATGATCAATGATCCGATGCCGATGATGGCCGCTCCCGGCGTAATGGCATTGACGGCTTTTAAAATACCGGAGAACGTATTGTCTCCCGTGCGTTGAATGAAGCTTTCATCGCCCAGGAAATTTTTATCGTACCCCACAAGATGCGGAAACTGTTTCAGTATTAATATTAACCCGATGGCGGCGAGCATGCCTTTAATAACACAGCTTGGAATGTAATCGCCCAGTATACCTGCTTTTACAAAACCGAAAATGATCTGTATTGCTCCGCAGATAAATACCGAAAGCAAAAATGCTTCGAATGAAGGAAGCTTGCCTATAGCTACCAATACAATAGCAGTAAGACCTGCGGCGGGACCACTTACGCTCAATTGCGAACCGCTGAGTGTGCCTATTACAATCCCACCTATAATTCCGGCGATAAGGCCACTGAATAACGGGGCGTTTGAGCCAAGCGCAATGCCAAGGCACAAAGGCAATGCTACCAGAAAAACTACTATAGATGATGGAAGGTCGTTCGGAAAATTTTTGATGTATGTTTTTATTCTATTAGTCATAAAAAATTTAATTAGGAAACACAATAGCAGTCGCCATCGATGATGGCGGTGCATGATCGTGGCAAGAAAATCGTCAAAAAAATGGAAGGCTAAATTGCCTGTCGGGATTCCTTTGAGGCTTTAGATATCAGGCGGCTAATTCGTTGTGATCTTTCACTACCACCATCTTCTTTTTATCTACCCACCTGTATGCAATGGCATAAATAACTATAGCTGAAACCACGGCTGTCATAAAGCCGGATACCGGAACCATTACTGCCGTGTACGCCATCAGTGCAATGTGAAACTTTTTCATGCCCATCACTTCCTTTACTTCTCTTGCTTTCACCATGCCGCTGGCTACGTACAGCAATATGCCCCCTATGCAGGCCATGGGCACCAGCTCCAGGTAAGATGCAAGGAAAGCCGCAAGCGATAGCTTGAAAGCAAATTTGGCAATGCCTGCAAGTGGCGATACAGCGCCCAGCTTAATGTTTACAGCTGTTCTTGCCAGGGCGCCCGTATGCGGAAAGCCATTCATCAAAGGCGTGAGAATATTCACCATTCCCTGTCCCCACAACTCTTTGTTAGGGTTGAAAGGAATGCCTTTGTTATTGGCAAGGCGATCTGCCATTCTTGAACACAGCAGGCTTTCAATGGCCGCTACAATAAAAATGGCAATGGTGAAATAAAAGATGTCGAAAATCACCTGGCCTGACCAAACTTCGGGCAGAAGGGGTGGAGTTATCACAGAGAAGTCCGTAGGAATGCTTCCGAATTTGTCTTTGATAAGTATCAGCCCCGATCCTGCCCAGAAAGTTTGGGCGGCTATATATCCGAAAGTAAGCGCAATCAATGGGCCGGGAATAAAGCTGGAAACTTTAATGAGCGTTTTGCAGATAACAAAAGTGATAAGGGCAAGTATCAGGGCGTATATATTCGCCTCTCCGATCCTGTTGGCAAGAAAGCTCAGTTGATCTATGATGCCATATCCCACTTTATCTTTTATGCCCATCACTTCGCCAATCTGCGAAAACGCGATTACGATAGCAATACCGATCGTAAAACCAACAACTATGGAATGCGGTACTTTTTCAATGATGCGGCCAAAACGAAACAACCCGGAAAACATCAGCATCACACCGGCAATTATGGACACCAGCACCAGGAACCCGTGATTGTAAGTGGCCATTAAGCCAGCTATCACGGGAATAAAGGCTGCTGTTGGTCCGTACACCTGGTATTTTGAACCGCCAAACAATGCGCCAACAAGGCCGGCTACTGCGCCTCCGACTATACCCTGCTCAGGTCTTAACCCTGATGCCATGGCAAATCCCATGGCGAGGGGAATGGCTACCGCGGCAACAATGAGCCCTGCGGTGAGATCTTTAAAAATATTCTTCACTAAGCTACCCTTCTTCAGATCCTCATACCTGCCGTCGTTTGGGTTTAAATAAAAAGCGAGCCGCTGCCCGATTGTTTGCTGGGGGTTCATTTGTGTGTGTTTTTCAGATGAATAGATTTATTACACCGCGATCTTTTGGGAAGAATGCTCCATCATGTGGGGGGCAAACATTTCTTTAATGAAATGCACGCGACCGTTCTCCACGCTGTACATACCGCCAATGATGCCGATCTTGCCTTCGTGGTAGAGCGTTCTTATGATGGAGCTTCTATCAATGATCTCCTGCATGCTATGCAGCACATTGGCGTAAGCCACTTTTTCTGTATAGATTATATTGTTGTGGTCCTCGTTGAAAGCGGGCGTTTTGTCAATGGCCGGCCTGATCTTATCAAGCAAACCCGTGAGATTTCCCATTTTCACGTCATCACACGCGCCTTTAATAGCGCCGCAACGCGTGTGGCCCATTACAACAATCAACTTAGAACCTACTACCTGGCAGGCATATTCCATGCTTCCAAGGATGTCATCGTTTACTACGTTGCCGGCTATGCGTATGCTGAATATTTCACCAAGGCCCAAATCAAAGATCAGCTCAACAGAAGTGCGGCTGTCCATGCAACTTAAGGCTACAGTAAACGGGTATTGCCCGTTAGCGGTTTCATTCATCTGCTGCAGCAGGTTGCGGTTTATTTTAAGATTATTTACAAAACGCTCGTTGCCTTCTTTCAAAACTTCGTAGGCTTGAAAGGGCGTAAGGTTCTCGAAGAATTCTTTTGTATGCGTTTTCATGCGCTCAATGTTTAAATGTTAGCAATAAAAGTGCAGGCTGAGCGCATCTATGCATCCATGTACATAACTGATTACATTACTGATCAGCGGGTTGCATAACCTGTGTTGAATGCAGAGCATTCGCATGCAGGCATGGGAGCTAATCGGTTTGCAATAAAATTGAAAATGTACTAAGGATGAAAGGGTGAGATGCGCTTAAGAGAGCGCTAACTCGGGAGGAGGGGATAACAATTCCGGATGAAATGCATAATACAAACTGGGGGGGTGGCATTTGCTATGCTTTACCAATTCCGGAGCACAATGCATATGCTGATGCATATCGTGTAGGTATTCTGAAAGTGTGTTGTTGCCGGATTCTGTTTTTTCTTCTGTTGTATTGCCGAAGATGCCGTTGCATTCTTCTTCAGCAGCCGCAGTAACATTTGCTACTGCCTGTTTCAGGTTTTGTTGCTGGGCATAAACAAAGGGAATACTTATGGTAAGCCATGCAAGCGCAAGGGCCATGATGGCACATGATAAGATCCGCTTGATGTTATACGTAGAATTATTCCTCATACCGGACTGCGAAAATAGTATATTAAGTTGGAAATGTACAGCAGTTTATAAAAACTTAACGCGAAGCAGCACAAAAAAATCAAGCACGCAGACATCAAAGAAAAATATAAATAAAAAAACAAACGGCCGTTAGTTAACAGATGGAGTTGGCGTAAAGCCATTTGAAATTTTGCCTGATTTTCTTTGTTATTTGATGCCTGCTATTTGATGCTTATGATTTATTACTTATTTGAAACCTAACTTTATACGGCAAAAATTAACAACTCAATGTCATATCCTTATCAACTGAGATCGATGGAAGAATACCGGGCTGCGTATCGTAAAAGTGTTGAGCAGCCTGAAGCCTTCTGGGGAGAAATAGCTGAACATTTTTCCTGGAGAAAGAAATGGGATAAAGTATTGGAATGGAATTTCACAGAGCCAAAAGTGGAATGGTTCAAAGGAGCCAGGCTGAACATTACGGAGAATTGCCTGGACCGTCACCTGAATATGCTTGGCGATACGCCGGCCATCATCTGGGAACCCAATGACCCCGAGGAACATCATCGCATTCTCACTTACCGCGATCTGTATAATAAAGTATGTCAGTTTGCGCACGTACTTAAAAATAATGGCGTTGCTAAGGGAGACAGGGTTTGCATTTATATGGGCATGATACCAGAGCTGGCAATTGCTATACTTGCATGTGCACGAATAGGCGCTATTCACTCTGTGATATTCGGCGGCTTCAGTGCGCAAAGCATAGCAGACAGGCTGCAGGATGCAAAAGCGGAATATATTGTTACTTGCGATGGGGCGTTTCGCGGACCTAAGGACATTCCTTTGAAATCTGTGATAGATGACGCGCTGGTTGCCTGCCCTTTTGTAAAAAGAGTGATCGTATGCACGCGCACAAGAACGCCCGTAAGCATGATCAAAGGCAGGGATGTGTGGTGGGAAGATGAAATAAAAAAAGTGGAAACGCAACGCGTGGCGGATTGCGAGGCGGAGGAGATGGACGCAGAAGACATGCTTTTTATATTGTACACTTCCGGTTCAACAGGAAAACCCAAAGGGGTAGTACACACTTCTGCCGGCTATATGGTGTATACCAACTACAGTTTTGTAAACGTGTTTCAATACAGGCCGCAGCAGGTGTTTTTCTGCACGGCAGATATAGGTTGGATAACAGGCCACTCCTATATTGTTTATGGTCCTTTGAGTGCAGGCGCCACCTCATTAATGTTCGAGGGCATTCCTACCTGGCCCGATGCGGGACGCTTTTGGAATATTGTAGATAAATACAAAGTGAACATTCTTTATACCGCGCCCACTGCAATCCGCTCTTTGATGGGCTTTGGAATGGAGCCATTAGAAGGCAAAGATCTTTCTTCACTGGAAGTACTGGGCACGGTAGGCGAACCCATTAACGAAGAGGCCTGGCATTGGTACGATGAACACATCGGTAAAAAAAGATGTCCTATAGTAGATACCTGGTGGCAAACTGAAACAGGTGGTATTCTTTTATCAAACCTTGCTGGCATTACACCGGCAAAGCCAACCTATGCCACCCTTCCACTCCCCGGCGTTCAACCATTACTGGTAGATGAGCAGGGAAATGAAGTAAACGGCGAAACTGCTATCAACTCTTCTCCCACCGGGGGAGGCCGGGCCGGGGCCGGTAATCTCTGCATCCGCGCTCCATGGCCGTCCATCATCCGAACTACTTACGGCGATCATGAAAGATGCAGGAAAAATTATTTCTCCACTTACCCCGATCTTTATTTTACGGGCGATGGCGCACTGCGCGATACAGAAGGCAATTACCGCATTACAGGCCGGGTAGATGATGTGCTGAATGTAAGCGGCCACCGTATTGGAACTGCGGAAGTGGAGAACGCCATCAATATGCATGCGGGCGTGGTTGAAAGCGCTGTGGTGGGTTATCCGCACGACATTAAAGGTCAGGGCATCTATGCCTTTGTTATTTACAGTGGAAATCACAACGACGAAGCCCTTGTAAGAAAAGATATTCATGTTACCGTAACCCGTATAATAGGACCCATTGCAAAGCCGGATAAGATACAACTGGTAACTGGCCTGCCTAAAACAAGAAGCGGTAAGATCATGCGGCGCATTCTTCGCAAAATAGCCGAAGGAGAAACGGAGAACCTCGGAGATACCAGCGCACTGTTGGATCCCGCCATAGTGGAAGAAATAAAAAAGGGTAAAATTTAGCCATCGGCCATACGCGATTATTTGCCGTTCCTAATAAATTAGTTTGTCTACTAATGAATTAGTAGTATTTTGCTTTTAAATAGGCAATAAATGCAAAAACTCGCCAAACGTGAAGAGCAGATCATGCAGGTGTACTGGGAACTGGAAAAGGCTTTTATTAAAGAGATTATCCCCCATTTACCCGATCCCAAGCCTCATTATAACAGCGTAGCCACTATGGTAAAGATCCTTGAAGACAAGGGCTTCCTGGATCATGAAGCTGTAGGAAATGTTTACCGTTACTTTCCCGTGATCTCTAAGGAAGAATACCAGAAGCACGCCATGAAAGACATCGTGAGCCAGTACTTCGATAATTCTTATCCGCGCATGCTGGCTTTTTTTGCAAAGCAGCAAAATCTTTCAGAAGCCGAACTGAATGAAATTCTCAAACTTATTAAATCAAACAAGAAATGATACCATATATCATTAATGTAAGTTTGATGCTTACCGCCTGCCTGGCCTTCTACAAGCTTTTATTGCAGAAAGAAACCTTTTACAGGCTGAACCGTTACATTTTGCTGGTTTGCCTGCTGGTATCTTTCAGTCTGCCGCTGGTAAGGGTGCCGCAACAATGGTCATTGAGAAAAGCTGAAGAAAAAAGCATCGTAATCAATCCGATTGTTGATGACAAGCAGCAGCAGCAAGCCAACACTGTTTCGTCTAAACCGGTAACCGTAGCGCCCGCAACAGATCAAACAGGAAGTGCGGCGGTCAGCAGTTCATTTTCATTGAAGCAAGGAATGACCTGGCTTGTTTACCTGTATTGGTTTGGCGTGATCGTATTTGCACTGAACTTCCTGGCGCAGCTAATTGTATTGATGTATCGCGCTTATACGAAACCGGTAATTAAAGATGGCAACTATCGCATTGTAGAAGTTAGCGGCGATAAAGCACCCTGCTCTTTTGTGAATAATATTTTCATCAATCCTGCGAAATACGAGTGGGATACATACAACCAGATACTGCTGCACGAAAAAGTGCACATCCGTCAAAAGCACAGCCTGGATATTCTGCTGGCAGAGATCGTACTCATTTTTCAATGGTTCAATCCCTTTGCATGGCTTTATCGCAAGGAAGTAGAAAGCAATCTTGAATTTCTTACAGATGATCACCTGGTGCAACGCAAAGAAGTAGAGCCGGCTGATTACCAGTTGAGCCTTTTAAAAGTATCTACTCCTCATTTTCCATTGAGTCTTACTACTAATTATAACCAGTCATTATTAAAAAAACGTATAGTCATGATGAACGCCAAAAAATCAAACGTGCACACCGCGTGGAAGTATTTCTTCCTGTTGCCGTTACTGGTATTGTTTGCCTGCCTGCTCAACGAGCCGGTTGCCTATGGACAATCCAACACTGATAAGAATAAAGAAGTGAACAAGGACGTGAAGAAAGACAATGATGATGATGATGACGACAGAAACCATAAGGGCATCGAAACCGAAGGAGTGTGGTTTGCTACTATTAAGAACGACAAGATCCAGTTCAATTTCAAGCGGGATAACGATGAAGACCGCAATTCGTACAATGGCAGCAGCTTTGCCCTGAGCGATTTTCCCAATCTTCCCAAAGGTCAGTCAGGAACATTCAGCCTTACAAGAGAGGCCGGCACAATGGAGTTCACCGGTAAATTTGAAGGCAATGAAGGAATGGGCCGTTACAAATTCAATCCCAATCGCCAATACGGGGATTATATGAGCAGCGAAGGCGTTGGTAAGATGAGTGACCAGGACCTGATGGTTTTCTTCTTCATCGATATTAAAAAGTCTTATGTGAAAATGCTGCAGGACGAAGGCTATGCGAAAATTCGCAAGAACGATCTCATTCCGCTGGCAGCGCTGAATGTTGATAAGAACTTTATCCGTTCTGTAAAAGATAACGGTTTTAAAAATGTAGACCTCAATGATCTGATCCCTATGAAATCATTAGGTGTGGATGGCAATTACATTCGCGAGATCCGTGATGCAGGATACAAAGACATAGATGTGCAGCAACTCATCAGCTTTAAAGCGCAGGGAATTGATAAAGAGTACCTGGCTAAAATGCGCAAGTCAACTGCAAAGACCAACAGAAGCAGCGACAATAACAACAGTAATGAGAGCAATAACAGCAACAACACAAGTGAAGACCGCAATATGTCTGCAAATGAAATTGTGAGCATGAAAGCCCTCAAGATAGATGAAGAATACATCAACTCCTTTAAAGAAGTAGGCTTTACCAATCTTGCTCCCAGCAAGCTGGTGCCAATGAAATCGTTGGGCATAACGCCTGAATATATAAAAGGTTTTCAAGCTATGGGATATAAGGACATTGATCCTGATGATGTGATTCCGCTGAAAGCGCAGAATATAACACCGGAATACATTAAAGAATTTGAAGCGCTGGGATTCAAGGAGATCGGGCTTAACCAGATCATTTCTGTAAAAGCGATGGGCATAACACCGGCTTATATTTCCTCCATGAAACAAAAAGGATTCAACTATACTAACCTGAATAAATATGTTCAGTTGAAGAGTATCACTGAGTAATTAAATTTCTTTCGCGTAAAAAAGGAATGTGGGCCTTTTGATCTGCGTTCCTTTTTTTATGTATCAGGCCGCTGGATGTTGTGGGTATGAGATTGATGTAGTTCAGCGGCCTGATACGGCGGCACGTTCTGCTTCGAGCATTGGCTGTATCAGGGCATATTCATCTATTGCAGTATCGATCAATCCATGTAGTTCGTCCAGGTTTTCGCGGTTCTTTGCACTTTGTTCAATCAATGTAATTATCTGTAAAAGCTCTTCCATCTGCAGCAGGCCAATACTGCTTTTGAGCTTGTGCGCTTTTTGATAAACGTCATCCCACTGTTCATTAAGTATATGCTCTTTAACCTGGTGCAGTGTGGGTGTGGTTTCTTTTAAAAAGATACCAAGCACGTGGGCGATCACATCTTTCTTTTTCTTGATGGAAATATTATCGAGGTTGTACGGCTCTTTGGAAGATGGTATTGTTTGTTTTTCTGAATGACCATTACCGCCATTCAGGTGTTTTTCCAATAGCCTGAATAGTTCAGAAGCGGCAAAGGGTTTGGTTACGTATTCATTCATGCCCAACTCAAAACATTTTACCTGTTCATTGCGGAGGGCGCTGGCCGTCATGGCAATGATGGGTGTACTCTTGTGCAACTTCTGCCTGATGTAAGCCGTAGCCTGGAAGCCATTCATTACCGGCATTTGCAGGTCCATAATAATGAGATCGAACTCTTGTCCTGATTCTATAATATCTACGGCTTCCCGTCCATTATTGGCAATAGTAGTAATTACGCCTACCGGCTCAAGGTTATAGGCAACTACTTTTTGGTTCACTTCATTGTCTTCAACGATCAGGATCTTTTTATTAGCGAGCGCTGCATTTCTGCTGATGATCTCTTCTTCTTCAGTTGATTCTTCCCTGGTTGTTCCCTGGATCTTTTCATAAGGTATTTCAAAGCTTATGGTAGTGCCTTGATTGGGCTGACTGATAATGTCGATGCATCCATTCTGCAGTTCTATCAATTGTCTTGTGATGGTGAGCCCAAGCCCCGTGCCACCGTATTTGCGTGTGATCTCTTCGCCTGCCTGTGAAAAACTTTCGAAAATATAGGCAAGCTTGTCTTCTGCAATGCCAATGCCCGAATCTTTCACATTGAATTGCAGGCGGCAGGTAGTTCCGGTTTCACTGGCAAGACTTATTTCCAGCCTTACATAGCCCTGCTGTGTGAATTTAATGGCATTGCCCAACAGGTTGTTGAGGACCTGGTTTAGACGGTGGGGATCGCCTTTAACGCGGGGCGGCATATTAGGATGAAAGAAAATGAGGACGCCCAGATCTTTTTCCTTTGCCTTGGTTTGAAGGGAGGCAACAGCTTTTTGCGCTACTTCCCAGATGTTGAACTCGATGTTCTCTATGCTTAGTTTACCCGCCTTGATCTTTGAAAAATCGAGGATGTCGTTGATGAGTACTGATAAATTATCTGACGAATACTTAACAATATTCACATACTCATGCTGATCTTCAGTAAGATCTGTTTGCAGTAGCAGGTTGGTCATGCCGATGATGCCGTTTAGTGGTGTGCGGATCTCGTGGCTCATATTGGCCAGGAATTGCTCCTGCAGTTTTTCTGCGCGTTCAGCTTTCTTGCGGGCTTCAATCAGTTGTTCGCGGTAACGAACAAGGTCTGTAACATCTCTGCATACCACGCAAATACCAGAGGTTTCATTATCCCGGTATCTTACCGGCAGGTAATTGATGAGAAAAGATTTCTGTCCTTCAACGGTACTATACGCCTGCTCAAATTCAACGGTGTTGCCTTCCAGCACGGTCTTCATCATTTCTTTAAACACTTCGCGCCGTTCGGGGAATACAATGTTCAGCATGCTTTCGCCCACTTCGGCCGTTTTGCCTGTGATGAGCTGCATAACAAATTTGCCGGCTTCGTTCACCAGCAGGATATTGAAATCCATATCGAGCAGAAAAAAACCTTCTTTGGTACTGTTGAGCAAAGCGCGCATTTTTTCCTCTGAGGTGCGCAGCTTGCCTTCCGCTTCTTTTCTTTCAGTAACATCGCTTCCAAAACCGCTGATGGCAAAAACTTTTCCTTCCTGGTCAAGCAGGGGGAATTTGATGTAATGAATATAGCGGGGAGAATCAGATGAAGTAAGCACTTCGTCCTGCTCCATTGGTTTCAGCTGCCGGACAACCTCTTCATCAGACCGCTTGTATTTATCAGCATCCTCTCTTTTTTCAAAATCGTAATCTGTTTTGCCGATGAGTTGCTCTTCGTTAAAACCGAAGGTTTCGCGGAAGCTTTTATTTACAAGAATGTATCGTCCCTGGAGGTCTTTTAAGAAAATGAGGAGGGGAGTATTATCGAGAATGGCCTGGAAACGATAGCGGAACTGTTGAAGTTCCTTTTCTGCATGAATTCTTCGTTGTATATCGAGGCTTAAACGCCATAAAATAAGCGCGATGAATATAAAGAACACCAGGCTGCCTATGATGGCAGTGGCCAGGGCTTTTCGGGAAACCGCGGTGTTCTGTTCATTCCGGGCCTGCAGTAATTCCTGTTCCCGTGCCCGGATGCCTCCAATGACCAATTGAATAGAATCCATGAGTTGCTTGCCCCTGAGGCTGGCGACCTGCTGTATGGCCTGCGATCCGGCGGGTAGATCCAGGATGCCGAACTGGAAATTTAATTTCTGGTTCACCAGGTTTTCGAGCACCAGTATATCCTGGCTAACCATGCTGTCTACGATAAAATGTTTGGTATGGTCAAGGTTTATACCTACCTGGTCAGAAAGTGTGCGCACTTCATCTGCAAACAGGGTATCCTGTGTAATTGCATAGGCGCGGGTGGCGGATTCTGAGCCTACAATAGAGGCATAGAGGTCGTTTATATTCTGAATTACGAGGTAGGTGCGGTTAAGCGTTTCGCGGGTTTGGCGGAGGCCGTTATTGGTGGCATACACCTGCCATATAAAATAGGCGAAGGCGATAAGCGCAAAGGAAAGGAGGAGTAATATTTTACCTTGATGCCTGATCACAGATCAATTCATGGATTTAAATAAGGATAAATGGAAAACCAGAGCACGAACCTAAAGAACGCTTGGGCTTTGACAGGATATGGATTGAGCCGGGCGAACTATAAATTTACGGTAAAAGCTTGTCCTGCAACAATTTTGAGTATTTAGATCAATTTTTGAGCGTGCAAAAATGAAAAATCCCTATTTTTGCGTCCCCTTACGGGGAATTATAAAATTTACATTCCTCCTTAGCTCAGTTGGTTAGAGCATCTGACTGTTAATCAGAGGGTCTCAGGTTCAAGTCCTGAAGGGGGAGCGAAAGAGAAAAGCACTCGGGTTTGAGTGCTTTTTTGTTTTATAGTAATGCCATTTTTAGCTCAGCTGGTTATCCCGATAGCTATCGGGATGACTGTTAATCAGAGGGTCTCAGGTTCAAGTCCTGAAGGGGGAGCGAACATGACAAAAAGGTTTCAAGCAGTTGAAACCTTTTTTATTTTTCCTTTTTGTCAATTATAGCCGTTGATAAGATTTACAACAACCTGTGCCATTATATCTTTTTCGTCCGGCTTACTTTCAGCAATCATTAGCGTAAGGGCCACTAGCGCATTATCTGCAATGCGTTTTGAACCATCTGCTTTGTAGAGAATTCCATTTTTCTCCAGGAACCACACAAACAGGAAAGCCGCTATGCGTTTATTGCCATCAGAAAAAGAATGATTCTTGACTACAAAATAAAGAAGGTTCGCAGCTTTTTCTTCCACACTGGGATAAAGATCATTCCCATCAAACGATTGATAGATGGTAGCAATTGAACTTTTGAAAGACTTATCTTTTTCATTACCGAACAAGTTGCTCCCGCCGAACTTATCTCTCAAGCTGTTTATAGCTTTTATGGCTTCATCATAGGTTGCAACAAAAGACGGCTTCTTGTGAGTTGCCTCGATAGTTAAAGTGCGGTGATCGTATTTATCCAATACATCCAGCGCGTAGGTATAATCAGCCAGTACTTTAACTAATCCGCTGGCTTCGTCTGAGCTTAGCGGCTTTGACTCCAACACGTTGTTCAAAAGCCGGACGGTTTGTTTCAACGCATCGAATTGCTGTGTTTTCTCCTGTAAATGCTTTTCGTTCAATGCATACCCTTTGGCCAAATAATCTTTCAAAACTTTATTGGCCCAGATACGGAATTGCGTACCACGCTTTGAATTTACCCGATACCCAATAGAGATAATCATATCCAGATTGTAGTGCTCAATCTCTCTTGTAACCTGTCTTTCGCCTTCTTGACGAACTGTTCGGATTTTCCGAACAGTTGCTTTTTGCTCTAACTCATTGGAAATGAATATTTTTTTTATATGTTCACTGATATTGGCCTTACTGGAGTCAAATAAATCAATGATCTGTGCCTGTGTTAGCCAGACCGTATCATGATCCAAAACAACATCAATGGCTGTCCGGCCATCAAATGCCTGATAAATAATGATATTTCCGTTTTCCATGTATAGTGATAATAATAAAGGTAATACACCCGTAAATAGGCTAATCAGTTGATTTAGCGGTTATGTTAGAAATTTATCAATCTGGCAAATCATGAAAACAAGCAAATCCTCCAAAATGTGGTTAGATATTGGTAAATTAGGGGAACGGAAAGAAAAGCACTCGGGTTGAGTGCTTTTTTATTTACGTAACACTCATCCTCCTTAGCTCAATTGGTTATCCGATAGCTATCGGGATGACTGTTAATCAAAGGGTCTCAGGTTCAAGTCCTAGAGGAGGAGCGGAAGAGAGAAGGGTTATACTTTGATAGTATACCCTTTTTTATTTCGACAGCTTATTGAAATTTTAATTATCGTCGATGGTGAACGTCGAATGAAGCTAGCTTCTCATTTAGAAATTTCTCCATAGAAATGCATTGCTCAAATTGGATCAGCTTCTTCCAACTTACTGGGAAAGAAAGAACGTAGAAGATTTTATAAGGCCTCCTCGACATGGTTTGCGGCTTACGAGCCGGTATCGAATGTTTGAAACGCTTCGTAGGGATGCGAAGCCATCATAGGGCAATAGTTTTCATTATACTATCCTTTCAGTCAGGTTAGCATACTAAGAAAGGTAAAGAATGCTTGCGATTATTTCCCTTTCTTATGCTTGTGTGGTTTCAAGGTTGGCGTGTTGCCCGGGGTAGCCTTATTATCTCTCTGACGCTTATCCGGTTTTCCTGTTGATTCTGCAATTTTTTTTGGACCTGGTTTAATAGCCATGATTCTCCTCTTTTAACTGTTATAAACTAAAATAAAGGACAAAACTAACATATTTAGCACAAATAGAATATAACTTTAGTAATTTTCTCTTGAATCTGAATTTTATCATGACAAATATCGACATCAAAAGGGTTTGTATTCACGAATGTTGTCACGCTGTTGTTGCGCGACTATTTCGCCAAACAATTACGATCGAGGAACTTGTTGTGAATGCACACCTAGTCAAGAAAGGTCAGGATATAGGAACCTTAAGTGTTAAGGGACCTCTATTGGATGATGAGCAGGATTACACAGCATTAGCGATAACCTTGTTTGCTGGAGTGGTGGGGGAGAATATGTATTTGCTGGGTACGGACGCGATAAGAGAAAGAAAGGGAGAGATAATAGCTGATAATACTATTATGGATTGGTTATTTGCAGGAGGGGATATTTCTTTGTTCTTGAACAATGCTTATGTTTTTAGACTTTGCTATCAGATTGATGAGGTTAAGCTAAAAGGATTTTGTCTTCGATTTTTGATCGATTTTCTCAGCAATAAGGAAGTTTGGTCGATGGTTGAAAAATTGTGTGATGAATTGCTCAAGGCGGATGACTTGAAGCTGAGTGAAGAAGAGTTAGAGTCCGTCTTTAGACGAATTGGCTTGGATGCGCTGCTTGACAATAAAAGGAAGGAGTATCTAAAGCAATGTAATGAAGTCCTGCAGTTTTGTTATAGGAGCGAGCCATGTTTATAGATTCAAAAGATCAGGTATAAACCGATAAATAGAATTGCTTTTTGCAAAAATTCCCTAGCGTACTTTTGGCCTCCTAAAGCAGCCTTTAATGCAACTTGACGAAAATTTAACGACTGTAGAAAATTTTAGCATCCGATCTCTCTTCTCTTGAAACTCTGATTTAAAAACACTTTACATACATACCCAAATGCAGTAACGAGAATAGCAATTTGCGACCAATAATCTTTAAAAAAGATTATCATTTCTACTGAGGCAATACAAATCTGTCAGCTATAATACTTTCAGTTATAGTATCAAAAATCCTAGAGGCTGTTTCCTTGCTTATAATACTTGCTACAGCCAAATCGATTAATTTACCCTTAAGTAATTGTGTCCAAGTTTTTTTATTAAGATTAAGATGCTGTTTCAATTCTTCGATCTCTTCAAATATTATTTGTTGACCTAATCCTAAGTTTTGAAGGCTCTCTAAAACTTCGTCAATTTTTGCATTCATATCAACTTTCTCATGTCCTGCGAACTCTTCTTTTTGAATAAAATCCGGAGAAAAATAGGTTTCTAAGGACTCTAATTCCTGATCGATTATAAATTTTGCATTGGCTGTTAGCCTTTCGTGGCCACAATTCTGTCTTCCGCAATTGTGAGTTACTTCATCTTTATGAATTAGTTTTCTTAGTTCTTTTAAAAAGTAATATTTATTCTTATCTGTTCTATACAAAGATAGTTTCCCATCCAGCTCTTTTTGGGCAGTAATTGTATGTGAAGAGTGTGGAAGTAGTCGTTTTGCAAATTGTTCCGCATCCTTTAAAAT
>JBAVMD010000283.1:0-4075 GCA_049689695.1 Chitinophagaceae bacterium
CCGCAAACCATTTATGATCTTGCTTCTGTTACCAAGATCTGCGCAACTACCATGGCGGTAATGAAATTGTATGATGAAGGAAGGCTTGACCTGAACAAACCGCTGGGAGAATTTCTAAGCTGGGTAAAAGGTTCCAACAAAGCGAACCTTACTATAAGTGCTATTCTTCTGCACCAGGCCGGCCTGAAAGCATGGATACCTTTTTACAGGGAAACCATCGACACGTTGAATGGCGGCGTTCCTTCCAATGTACTATATGCTGCACAACAGCAGGGCGCATACAATGTACGGGTTGCAGAGAACATGTTCCTTCGCAAAGACTGGATAGATACCATGTACAGCCGCATTCTTACCAGTGAACTGGGCCCGCATGGAAAATATATTTATAGCGATAACGATTTTATTTTTCTCGGAAAAATCGTGGAAAGCATCAGCGGAATGCCGTTGAATGAGTACGTGAAGAAAACATTTTACGATCCTTTGAATATGAAGACCACGGGTTTTAAACCGAGAGATCGTTTTCCTTTAACGCAGATCGCTCCCACTGAGCAGGAACCTTATTTCCGCAGGCAGTTGATCCAGGGCGATGTGCACGATCCCGGCGCAGCAATGTTTGGCGGCGTAGCGGGGCATGCAGGATTGTTCAGCAATGCACGCGATCTGGCAGTGCTTACGCAATTGATGTTGAATGGCGGCACTATTAACGGGCAGCGTTTGCTGAAGCCGGAGACCATTGCTTTTTTCACCGCTTATCATAGCGCTATCAGTCGCCGCGGGCTTGGTTTCGACAAACCGGAAAAAAATAATTACGAAAAGCCGGAGCCTTATCCCTGTTTATCTGCATCGCCTGAAACATTCGGGCATACGGGTTTTACCGGCACCTGCTGGTGGGTTGATCCGAAATATAATCTTGTTTTTATTTTCCTTTCGAACCGCGTGAATTCATCAGGAGCGAACTTCAACAAGTTGGGACAAATGAATATCAGGGGGAAGATTCATGAAACAATATATAAAGCGCTGGGGATGTAGATTATCAGAAGAAATCGCAGATAACTGAAAGAAAATAGCGCAGATTTTTCTGGATTTATGGATTTTGCAGATCAATCAGCGAAGCTGATGGTGGTAGTCAGCATGTAACTATAATTCATGAACCAATCTGCAAAATCCATAAATCCATAGAACTCAAATCAGAGTCAAAAAATTTAATCTGCGCTTCAAATATTTATCAATGTCAACATGCCTCATTCTATACGCTCTAACACATTCCCCAATGACCCAATGACCTATACTGCTTCAAAGAAAGTTTCCGCAAACCTGCAAAAATCAATCACCACATCACTCCTCAACTGAAACTCCGGCCGGTACGCCAGGTAATTATCACAATGAGGCGTGATGCCGCGGCCATCGCGTAACTCCCGCACAGAAAGACATTTGATATGCTTTTTTGATACCACGATGATCAGCGCCTCATCATACGGATAATCCTTATCGAGATCTTCCTCGGAAAAACATCCATTGGCCCTGAACTTCACTTCAACAAAATGTGTTTCTTTATACAAACGGTGCTGAACAACAAAGTCGGGCATGTTCTTCACACGGCTGGTCACTTCGTTCTTAATGCCTTTCATTGATTCTGCAAAACCGGGCATCGTATACTCCATACCGTAACGATAAACCATATACTTATGCGAAAGGAACAATTGCTCGATGAGCGTCTCCGCTATCTTGCCCTTGATCATTTTATACCGGAAGTTCCATTCTCTTTTGGTGAATCCGTAAGTATCAGGCAGGTCTTTTACCACCCAGAGGTTGCTGCGGTTTTGCTGGCAGGAAGCGCAGACAGTGCTTTCTTGTATAACATAGGAGTAGCAGGACAGGCAGTGTGCCATAGGTATTGGATTTCATCAAAAACGAAACGGGAAGGGTTTTATTACTTACATGGCAAAGCCTCATCCACTATACTCTTCAAATCCAGGTAAAAATCTTTTCCCGGAGGATTGGAAAGATCCTTCGTCATAACCACCACTGTATATCCCCTGCACAGATCAACCATTGCCCACGGACCACTTAATGAAGGTGCGGCAATTGCGGTAGGCTTCTCCTGTGCGTTAGCTTCCAGCGCCCATGCACCCATAGTATAGGCAAGTCCTTCTACCCCTTTGGGTGCATTTTTCAACTGTCCCGCAGGTACCTGTGAGCTGATAAGCATATTCACCGACTCTTCTGTCAATATCTGTTTGTTGTTGAATTTGCCTTTGTTCAGCAGCATCACCATAAAATTGGAAAGATCGTTGGCGGTAGAGCGTGCGCCGGAAAAAGGATTGGGCGCCTGGTTAAAATCTTCGTTGGTGAATGTAGTGCCGCGCATGTTCAAGGGACGCAGAATACGGTCCTGTATAAGGCGGTCAAAACTTTTTTTAGTGATCACTTCCAGCACACGGCCTGCAAGACTGTAGCCGATATGACTGTATTTGAATTCCGTACCGGGATTGGTCTCGATCTCTTTGCGCGATGCAATACCCATGGCCTCATCTTCCAGTGTTTTGAACCTGTTCTTTGTAAAAGCCTTAGGGTCGTTTTCAATTCCTGTCTGGTGCGTGAGGCAATGGCGGATGGTAATGTACGTCTTGCTGTATTTTGTAAAATACGGGATGTAGTCGCTCACCTTATCATCCAATGATATTTTTCCTTCCTGCACAAAGGTCATTACTAACGCCGCGGTCAGCCATTGACTGGCGGCGCCGGCCTTCAATTGTGTTTTTAAATTGAACTCGGGATTTTCTCTTTTATAAATGATCTTGCCATCTTTCTGTACAAGGCAGATCACTTCTTTGCCCAATTGTTTTGCAGAGCGGTTAAGCTTATCTGAAATAGCAGCTGTATCTACCTGGGCAAACACTTGTCCGTTACACAACACCAGCACAAACGCAATAAAGAAAGATAGTTTCTTGAGGGGCATGGAAAATAAGTTTGAACACCAAATATATTGTTGATTATTAATTATTGATTACTGATTATTGGAGGCAATCGTTAATATTTAGACAAAGGCTTAGCAAAGGACCTATCATCTGATTGCAGGCCATTTATTCCTGAGCTCATCCACTGTTCCGTTATAAACATTGATATCCATATCGAACCTGGTACCGGGAACATTATACAGGCACTGGCCGGTTACACTGCAATTAACCTCGCAGGAAAATTGCCAGATGGTATAGGTAAGCCATGTTTTCCTGCTTGTGAAACCTGTAATATCCTTTTTAAACCTCGCGTACCAAAGCCCGCACTTTCCAAAAACGCTGGTGCTATCGAACCGCGCCTGTATAGCAGTAAAAACTGCATGATTGCAATACACAAGCGGGAACCGGCCCGTTTTTTCATGAACGCGGTTGATAAATTTTACCGCATTGTTGAGGCTCATGAATTGCGATTCTAAACTTTCCAGGTCAAGCGCCATCAATTCAGAAGGATCATTACCTATTACAGAAAGATAAAAATCTGCCTGTACAACGGGATCACCGGCCATTCCAAGATGATAAGATCCCCACAGCAGGCCTTTCTGCTTTGCGATGGTCCTTCGGTTCTTATACTCAGCATCTTTTCTTGCTCCTTGCGTTGCTTTATGAATGATAGCTGTTACGCGTTTATCTGTTACAACCTTATCCCAGTTTATACTGTTTCCGGCAAACGGATCAAGTATAATTGCACGCGATGTATCTTTCCATGGCTGGTTGAATTCAGTCTGTGTGAACGATGTGAACGCAAGCAGGCAGAATGCCACCACGAATAAGGCTTTCATTTTAGATTGTTTACTTAGCGGTTGTGAAGGCAACTGAAGCTTTTGTATTTTCCCACGAAACTACCAACTCGCCTCCTTTTGAAGTTGGCTGTATTTCAATCGTCATTACTTCTGTAAATTGATCAGCGCTTCCCGCCTGCATCGGCACACGCAACACATCAAAAGCAGGATCGTATTCTGTTCCCCAAACATTTGCCCGGCTATTGAACATAATCGTCCATCCGTTTTGTGTTGGCAATGTAAATACCGAGTATGAACCTGCAGGCAGTTCCTTTCCAT
>JBAVMD010000284.1:0-2454 GCA_049689695.1 Chitinophagaceae bacterium
GTTGGGGGGAGGCCGGAAGCCGGGGGGCCTACTTAAACATCCTAAAAATATCCAGCCCCAGCGCATACGCCATCAATCCCAACAACAGTATCATTCCCGCCATTTGCGCATACTCCACCACTTTTTCATTCGGCTTGCGGCCGGTGATCATTTCTATGATGGTAAAAAGCGCATGGCCTCCGTCGAGCGCCGGTATTGGTAATATATTCATCAACGCCAGCACAAGCGAGAAGAACGCGGTGAGCGCCCAGAAGTCTTTCCAGTTCCATTTAGAAGGAAACATTTTTCCGATGCTGAACACACTGCCCAGTGAATCGTTTGCATTCACCTTGCCGCTGAAGATCATCTTCAGTTGCAGCCAGTAAGATTCAAGTGTTTCGATGCTTTTATTAAATCCCGCAGGAATTGCCTGGAAGAAATTGTATTTGATCTTTTTAAATTCCAATACACTGTCCGCATCAATGTTCTCCACTCCTATCCTGCCCGTTGCGGGCACCATCAGACTCATCGGTATCGTATCGGCGCCGCGAAGCACCTGCATGTCAACTTTCTTATTTCTGTTAGCGATTATCTGCGTTCTGAAATCGGAGAAGTAAGGCGATGGTTGTCCGTTCACAGTAACTACTTTATCGCCTTTGCGAAGTCCGGCCTTGTACGCAACCGAAGTATCCAGCACATTCTCTGCCTGGAAAGGTATTCTCGGGTATACAAAACCGATAGCCCTGGCCTTGATCAGCTTACCGCCAAAATCTTCAGGTACATTGATATTTACGGTCTGCCCATTCCTGTCTACCTGCATCGTCTTAGGATTGTTCAGGATCACTTTCAATGGAATGGTGTGGAAGCGTTCAACATATTGTCCGTCGAGACTTTTGATCACATCGCCATCGCGCAAGCCGATGCTTTTTGCAAGCGAATCGGTGCCGATGCCGTATTTAAGATTTTGTGTAGGCAGGTATTCATCGCCCCAATGCCACAGCATCAACGCATATATCAAAAAACCAAGAATAAGGTTCACCACTACTCCACCCACCATGATGATCAATCGCTGCCAGGCCGGCTTGGCCCGGAACTCGTACGGCTTGGGTGGTAGCTTCATCGCTTCTTTGTCCATGCTCTCATCGATCATGCCCGATATCTTCACATAACCGCCAAACGGTATCCATCCCAGTCCCCATTCGGTTTCACCCACCTTCTTTTTCCAAAGTGAAAACCATGGATTAAAGAAAAGGTAAAATTTCTCTACGCGGCACTTAAACCATTTGGCCGGGAAGAAGTGTCCCAGCTCATGAAGTACAACGATGATGGAGAAGGATAATACGAACTGCGCCGCTTTAACACCTGCCTCTGCCCAGTCTATTGCTAACAATACCATATTAATGTGACAATTTGAAAATTACAAAATGTGAAAATGAAGCAATTCTTAATTGAGCCATTGAGCCATTTTCGAATTTGCTAATTAGAGTTTGATCAAAGAAGCGGCAAAATTACGGGCCTCAGCGTCGCTGTCAAAATACTCTTCCAGGGACGGTTCCGCTATAAAAGGCACGTGCTGCATGGTCCGTTCTATCAACTCGGTCATATCGAGAAAGCCCACACGATTGCGCAAAAAAGCATAAACAGCAATTTCATTGGCCGCATTCAGTACACAAGGCAAATTGCCGCCTTTGTTCAACGCCTCCATGGCCAGGGCCAGGTTACGAAACGTGCGCAGATCTGGTTCTTCGAACGTTAAAGTGTTAGGCTTTTTGAAATCGTAACGCGGGAATTTATTTTGTAAGCGGTGCGGGAAGGCCATCGCATATTGTATCGGCAGCTTCATATCCGGCAATCCCATCTGCGCTTTAATGCTGCCATCTTCAAACTGCACCATGCTGTGGATGATGCTTTGCGGATGCACCAGCACCTGTATCTGGTCTGGCTGTAAATTGAACAGCCAGCGCGCTTCGATCATCTCCAACCCTTTGTTCATGAGCGTGGCGGAATCGATGGTGATCTTGGCGCCCATGCTCCAGTTTGGATGCTGCAATGCATGATCCCTTTTCACGTTCACCAGGTAATTCGGCTTCTTTCCCAGGAACGGTCCGCCCGATGCGGTGAGCACTACTTTCTCTATGCGGTTCCTTGTTTCGCCTACCAGGCATTGAAAAATTGCAGAATGCTCTGAGTCAACCGGTATCACGGGTGCACGATGCTCCACGGCTTTCTTCATCACAATATCGCCCGCTACTACTAAAGTTTCTTTGTTGGCAAGCCCTACAGACTTCCCCGCTTCAATCGCTTTCAGCGTAGGCTTCAGTCCTGCAAAGCCCACGATGGAGGCCAACATCATATCGTAGCAATCCATCGAGGCAACATCTTCCAGCGCTGATTCGCCCGTAAAAACTTTTATCGAAGTATTGGAAAGCGCCTGCTTTACCTTGTCGAATTTCTGTTCATCGCCTATTACTACAA
>JBAVMD010000285.1:0-10273 GCA_049689695.1 Chitinophagaceae bacterium
ATAATCCCACCTTCAATAATGCTATAAAAGAGTATGGCCTCCCTGGATACATTCAGCTTGCTGTTAAACTCACCGGCATCGATGCCTTTCTGAATAATATATTCAAGGGATTGCAATAATTCCTTTAACGCGGCTGCCGCTTTTTCTTTTAAAACAGGAATATGATCATCAGCATCTACAGCTGTGTTCATCAGGGGACATCCCCCTTCCATATGTGGCGCTATAGTATAGTTGCGGTAAAATTTCAGGATAGCTGTGAGCTTTCCCGAAGCAGTAGTTTCCTGCTTTACTTTAAAACGCAAGGCGTCTTTTAGCTGGGAATAGGAATATTCAAAAGCGGCTACTGCTATTTCATCCTTACTTGCAAAGTTTCCATACACGCCGCCCTTAGCTAACCCTGTAGCTTTAAGAATATCGTTCATCGAAGTAGCGGCATATCCTTTTGTATTAAAAATAGGAGCCGATTTCTCGATGATGAATTGCTTGGTCTTGTCTGATTTGGACAACATTGTGCTGTAAATATAGACCGATTGGTTTAAAAAGAAAACTTTTTCTCAACCACTCACTGTCCCTCACCCCGCTTCCTGCTATCGTGAATCGCTGCTGCGGGGATTCGGGATGACAGTGAGTCGCGAAGCGAAAGCTGTTTTGCCTCATCCGTGTAATCCTCAAATCCTTCTTCCAATCCGTGATTATTCTTATATATCACTATAATCAGCCATCCAAATGAATAAAGCCCCGGATGTCCGGGGCCTTCGCAGGTAGTTTTGGGTTATAATTTTTTCAGTAGTTCTGTAACACAAATAGAAGCCTTATCCGGTTACCAACAATGGAACACCCGGCCTTTTGCAAGTCCTTAACGCATGTTATCTGGTAGTTAATGGAAAAAGATCACCATTCAATGATCGCGTAAGCGGTATCGCTCAGGTATGGTCCGCCGGGATAGGGTGCGGTATAATCAAGGTTCACCCAGTATTGCCCGTTGCGGATATGGTAGCTCAGTTCTTTTATCTGCCGCTCGCTGAAAAGGTGCAGGATGGATTCTTTCAGCAGGGTGAGTGATTCTTTATCGGGACATTGCAACTCGGGGTAGGCATGCGTGCGCGTAAGCACTATGCGGCAATTGCCACCTATAGCCTTAATAGCCGAAGCCATGAGGATACTATGGTCATCACAATCACCTCCCAATCCGTTGTTGATGGTTTCACGGGCTGTGGCAAAATATTCATCCCGGTACGCATCGGTCACATATTTAAAATTGCCGTTGATGTGTTTGAAAAGTGAAAGCACCCGAACCCATTGCCCGTATTTAGGATAGTATTCGTCAAAGCTTTCCAATGAATGCTTCACCGCAAAGTTCCTTACAGTAGAATCGGAAGGATCTACTTTTGTTTTCATCTGGTTGCCCAGCGTCTGCAGGCGGCTTTGAAAAATGGTGTTGATAAGGTAAAGCTCTTTTTCTTTCTGGTCTTTCTGCGTCCAGTTGTTCACTACCATATTCCTGTAATCGCGGATCACGTCCGGGAAAGTATACGCATCAGTAAACAGGTTATATACGAGTACTACGCAAATGAGCAGGAAGGCCGGGAAGATGAGTGGACGAAAGATCTTGGTAACACCCATCACTAAAAGAAAGGCGAGTATGATGGAGATGGGGAGATCGAGATTCCAGCCGCCAACCATAATGGGAGGCAAATACCGGTTCACCAACGGCGCAAGCGGAATGATGGTCAACAGTGCCGCCATGTTCACAAACAGGTCGCTCAGCCTCTTTTGTCTGGGGTTTACGAACTTCATCTCGTTTGTAATAACGAAAAACTATACCAGAATTTTATGTCGGCTATTGTTAAAAAAAGGAAAGTAGCGGAAGCGGGAGGATTGATTTACAATACTGATGAGCTGATTAGCAAATGAGCTGATAGACAAATGAGCTGATTAGGAAATTAGCTGATAAGCTGATTGTGGTTCTTCATCAGCTTATCAGCTCATCATCCAATCAGCTAATTAATCTTCATCTTCTTCATAATTGTAGGCGTCCTGGTTATTATTGTAAGATGATTCCCAGGCGCGTACCGCATCATCGCTTAACAGCTCAATGATGTCATGAATGGGATCGGTCTTGCGTTTCCAGCCCGTTGCAAATTCATCGTTGTAACGGGACACAAATACGCAGTGATCAGATTCCACGGTTACTTTAATCAGGCTTATGGGGCTATCTTGTTGTTCCTGTATCAAATAATAACAACCGGCCTCCAGCAATTCATACGAATACATACTAACTCCTTTTTAAAAATTTCAATAATCTGCTTAATGGGTCGCAACGAACAGCAATGGGTTGAGCCGAATTTAATGGGTTACCTGCAAGTAGAGCGCTGTGAGGAATTTTACAGCGTTTGTCATCGGGTTTGGACGACGCCCAAAAATACAATTTAAATGCTCTCTGGGGACAAGGCGGAAAATAAAATAATCACAGGTTAAATTACAATAATTAATAATTTAATAATAAATTATTGATTATTAATTGTTTATAATGTATGATTGCTTATTTATTTGCAACTAATAAGACTTGGGTAAGCAGCCATAGCCTGCTGGGTTGTGGCGGAAATAGTTACTTCCCCGTTGCTCTGGCGGGCAGCTTCCCCGATCGCTTTTTGGTTCATTTCATGATTAAAAGGCTTGAAGAAACTACTCACATTGTCCTTTCCCGGCTGGTTCATATCAAATGCAAACGCTTGCTGCTGACACGAAAAATTGAAGGCTGAAAAAGAAACTGTTTTAACCTTCGGCGCATCCAGGGTTTTGAAAAATACTTTCCGGTTAGTGATATCGTACACGATGCTCCACTTGGTATGATCGCCCTGTTTTACTGACGATAGAATATTAAAAGCATGGTCTGTAAGCGAAGTCTTGCTGCCGGCTTCATACCTGTTGATCATGGAACACGCCCTGGTGAAGCGGCCGATAGAACTGTTGTTCCCCGGAATATCATTTCCTGCAAGCGATTGTTTTGCTTCCTGAGCAGATTGAGCATACAGTGAATTTGTAAGCACTGCAAACGAGAGCTGATCTCCTTTATGCACTACCATTTTGCCATCCAGGAATTCGATGGCGGCAGCTTTTCCCTGCGCATCGGCAACAAGGTAATGAAGGGGTGAACCTGTGCTGGTGATGCGCAATTGTTTATCGGTAGCTATTACTTCTTCTATGGTAGCGCAATTGTCTAACTGGTACTGTATCCATTGTAGCACGCCAATGGCAGCACGGGCATCCTGTTTGGGATAAACTGTTTCATCCAGCCACATAAGCTCTACTACCAAACCTTTTTCATTCATGCCGCCTGTAGGGAATTCTTTTCCGTATTGATTGAAAGTAAGACTGCCATAACGGGAGGTCCAGGATATGGTTGAACCATCGGCTACCTTGTAAGAAGTTTTCAGCAGGCCGCGCTGGTTGGTGTGCACCATGCCGGCGCCTGACACCCAGTCGTAATTCCTTCCAAACACCATCTGGCCGTTATGGTTAATAAAGAAAGTGCTGCACGGAATAGCTTGCTGGGCAATCAATACCAGCAAAAATGCGAGGAGAGATTTCATAGACTGAATCTACGAATTGCCGGTGCATTCAATGAGGTAAACTGGATGAGCGGATTGTGTTTCGGGTTTCGGGTTTTGAGTTTCGGGTTCTCAAATTGTGAGAGGCAAATTAAGAGCACAAAAATCTATTCATCAACCACTCAGAGTTTATGAACCCGAAACGCGAAACTCTTCTTAAGAAAACGGACAAATCCGGTTGCATTCTTTTTTCTTCTTCACTTCTTTCTGCTCTTTCTTCTGCAGCTGTTGCTGCTGTTCTTTTTTTACACTGTCTTTGCTACCAAGGCTGGCAAAGGCTACAGCACCCATGAAGGCTACCAGTACACCGGCGGTAATTACTTTCTTCATAACACAAAGATTTGTGTTTAAGTTACGAAGATTTAACCAGTTTCAATACGGGCACAGCCATCATGCTTCCCGAATCGCGGTAATCTACTTCCTGTACATTCCCGGGAGCCGTGAACCTGTACTTATATCCCGTAATGTTACCGGTGATTGAAAGAGCGGTCTTCCCCGTGTATTCAAAATATACACTGTCCTGTAATTGTATAGTTCGTACAGGTGGCTGGCCCTGGGACAGGGTTTCAACATATTCGTCTCTTTTGTTTCCGCAGCAAGACATTGTTGTTCGTTTTAATCCTCTTTGTAAGGAGGAGGTGTATGATTGTTTTTTTCAGTTAGTTTTTCAAGCAGGCAGGCAAGGCCGGATAAGGCAAGCCAATGTAAGATCTTTTGTTCCCAGCCTGCGCCCCACCATAATGCCGGGGGCAGGGCGATCCATATACTAAGGCAGTAAAAGCAGTCGAGCAGGCTCCCGAAGAAGCTCTGCCCTAACTGCTTTCTGAACTTATATACAATGTCGAACGGACCATCTTCTTTCGATAAAAGATGCGTGACGCGCCACACGGCCAACGAGCATATAAAGAACAGGTAGATACTCATATTACACCGGCCTTTCTATTCCTATCAGCACTTCATTGCTTTCGAAGGTTGGATTCCAGTAAGTATCTCCATCCGTGTGCCGTATGTGACCGTTCAGCCTGAGCCGGAAGGCGCAGAAATTCTGACCAGGTTCCAGCCATGCAACAGGCGGTTTTACTTTTATGCGAATGTGATCTCCGTCGGAATCTGCGCCAATCTCGTCTGCGGTCCCAACAAAAACAGGACATATTGCAGCATGTGCTGATGATGAGAACGAATATTCGCGTCCTACCAATGTGCCCCCATCAGGATAAGGAGTGGTATTTGGCAGTGCATTCCATCCACCTCCTGAGTGATTGCCGGTTTTCACCAGGTTGATATTTCCGATTGCACCTTTTCCGATGGTGAGATAATAAGCTCCCATGAATCCACTTTCCTGGTTAGCGCGGAAGCGCAGTTCCAGCGGTGCATCTTCAATAAATCCTCCGCCCGGAGATACAGGCAAAGCAAATAATGCGCAGTTGCCCAATGTAGTTCCCGCCATTGTTACATCTGGCTCAAGTCGTACCGACCAGACATGATTGTCGAGATAAAGCCTGATGGTGTCATCTACAGTGATGATCCTTGTACCATCTGCGCGGTATCCTTCAATACGGAAATCCACGTATCCTCTTCCACCCAGGTCGGTATAATTTCCCGTTGATAAAAATGCTTTATAGTTAACTGAGGTGATCCATGCATGCGAGTCGGCTGCAGTTTCAACATTGAAATAACAGCTTGTGGGCGCCGCGGGATTTCCATCTACCTGCAGGTTCTGCGTAGTGCGGATGGAAATATCAAAAAATGAAGCGCCGATCAGTTTCAATAAACGTGTGTCCTCTGTAACGATCATCCAGCCAGTTCCCGCGCGGCTATACCTTACCGTATAGTATGCGATCGCCGGATCTGTTAAGCGGCACGAGATCAGGTTCAACCTTCCTCTCCATGCTGCGCATTTTAATCCATTTCCACTGATGCGTCCTGAATTGTGCAGTACATATCCGCTACCTCCGCGGTCGCCTAGAGTATTAGCGCCTACGAAAATATCGCCAACATACTGTATAATACTCTGGCCGTTGCATGGATTTACTGTAGTGCCGATAACACTTTTCGGAATGCAGAGATTCACCCTTTTGCAGGTAGGAATGTTTGCATGCAATCCTGTTTCAAACATTACATGGCTGATGTTTGTAGGATCAAGCACCTGTACGAGAACATCGGGTTTTATCTGTGAAGCAAAAGTTTCGCCTGATGCAACATCTGATTCCAGTTCACCCGCGTCCTGGAAATCGAAACGCTGGAACCTGAATATATAATTGCCGAAATTATCGGTGATCACATTGCCCAGTATTTCACGCATGCCTGTTCCGGTATACGGGCCACCTGCCAGTTCAGCCGCTGTTCTGTCGTATTCTACAAAGCGAAGCAGGGCAGACTGATAATTTTGTACGTTGCAAAAACGATATAGCCTGTCGATCGCCGAAACAAGTTTTACTCTGTCGATATTGAGCGCTGCAGATTGCTGGTTGCGGTTGAGCGCAACAGAAGATACAGCGGTGAAAGTATCATTGTTCGTATCAGCTTTCTCCTTTGTTGTACTTACATTTTTTCTGAACAAGGTCGCTTCTTTAGGAGGAAGCAATGAATCTTCCTGCAATGGCAGCATCATTGGTTTGAACGGAGGTTCCGGAGGTGGAGGAATGCCGGGAATTTCTTTTGGTGCGTCAAAAATCCTGTCTGGATAAATGCGCTTGATATAATCTCTGAGCAATGGATATTCCAGCGCTCTTTGCAATTGAAGATGCGTATCGATCACAACAAAATTCCTGATGCATGGATTGAGGATACAGCCTTCATAATACGATACATGTCCGTACACAAAATAGTCAGTTGCGCCACTTTGCGCAATGGGCGTGCAGGATAATACGAGGTCGTTAAAATCTCCGTCAGGCGTTGCGCTGTAATCATCGGAAAGAATAGTAAAGCCCGCACAGCCGGAGGCGGGAAATTGGAGTTTTTCAGTTGAATTGATCCACGTGCTGCCAACTTTACTTTGAATGGTAACGCTCCACGCTGAACCGCTGACATTTACAGAATGGCCTACCGTGCCGTTATGCGCTCCATTGCCGCTGACCGCGCCGGAAACAACAAATCGTTGATCACGCGCTGCTAATTTTTGCGTTACCTGGAGATGCCAGGAATGCTGCATTAAGATTGCCATAGAAATAATTTAAAATGATGAATAAAATTTCATCTACAATCAAAACCCGTATGCTATGTGGGAATAGTTAGGAAGGGTATAGAAGGTCGGCTGAAGGGGGGACCGGGGGGTAAGAATCAGACGTTATATGAAAGCTGAAGGGAAACAACATACCAAGCATTTATTTTTTGGGTTAAAATGAACTTGAAATTGAAGTCTTCTCAAAAAAACCGTTTAAACACTGTGTTCCTGATTTTAAAAAAGCATTAACTCTGTATGCAATTGTTTACCTGGAAAGATTGGAACCGGCTGAATTTTTGATATATTGTAGGTAATAAAAAGAAGGAGGCAGGTATGTGTTGTGAAAATGATCAACCTGATAACAAACAAAATAAGGCCGGGGAAATGCCATTGCAAACGGCGAAAGAATCAAAAGTCAGTTACTCAGACAAGCCCGGCAAACAGAAAGAAAAAAAAATACATCCGCGCAAGAAAATGCCACCCGTGCGTAAAGGTAAATTCATACCTGATGAAGATAATTCGCCACCAATTGAATTAGACTGATTCCCTACCTCTTGAATAATGAGTGAGCTGATTACCTGTTGCAGATACTAATAATTCAAACATATGGCCTCCCGTAAAAAAGCCGCCAAAGCGGCTAAGCGTGCTAAAAGCGCACTTCCGGCAAAAAAACAAGCCTCGAAAAAGAATGTGGTTAAAAAAGCTGCATCCAAATCGAAAACGGCATCTAAATCAACGGTTGCGGCGGCGAGGGGAGGAACGGTTTCAGCAGGCAAAGTAAAGGTTATTGAAGCCGAACAGATACAGATACATTACCTGGATGAGGCTTATCAATTCTCTAAAGCCCGTCGCGTTGCTACCATACACAGGCGAAAAATATTGCCTAAAGCTCCCAAAGGCCCGAAGATCATGGATATTAATCCTACGCCGCCTTTGTCGATGGATGCGCCTGTTTCACCGGTAGCCCTCGAAGAAGCCATACAGCCTATGGCACTTACGGATATCATCACAATGACGCGGAACGTTCAACTGGGTGATATATCAACACACGATACTGCTTCGCATGTGTGTGAGCCCAGCGCTGCTGCAAATGCTGATGTGGTATTTTATACCGGCAATTGGTTTGCGGCGGTTTCTGTAGACAGCGGCGCCAGTTTCAAATACATCGATCCCTTCACCAGTTTTCCCAATCCACCGGGAATGGATTTCTGTTGCGACCAGGTAGTGCATTATATTAAAAGCATCGATACTTTTGTCTGGCTGCTTCAATACAAAGCAGACAATACCGGAAAAAATATTCAGCGTATTGCTTATGCTAAAACTGCGAAAGTAAAAACAGGCGTATGGAAATTCTATAATATCACGCCTGCCAGTTTAGGGTTAGGCGCCGGGATATGGCTCGACTTTCCGGACCTTGCCGTGGGAACGAACATGCTTTATATGAGCACCAATTGTTTCAGGGGCAATAATTGGGTAGCCTCTGCCATAGCACGCATAAAACTAACCAGCTTTACAAACGATGTGCTGTCTGCTTCCAAATCAGTTTCAAACCAGATAGGCAGCCTGCGGGTAGCGCAGCATTGCGGCACTACAGGATACTTTGTAGGCCATGCGTCTACGAGCGCACTGCGCGTGTTTTCGTGGAAAGAATCATCAGCAACCCCTACATCCAAATTGGTGAATGTTGCATCCTGGTCTAATACCAATTACAGTTCTACTGTTCCGGATGGAAGGGATTGGTTGAAACGGGCCGATTCACGGCATACCGGCGCCACGCTTGCAGGAAATGAATTATGGTTTGCATGGGGTTCGGCAAAAGGAGGAGCTAATGCCAGGCCACACGCATTTGTGCAGATCGCAAGGATCAATGCAACAAGCATTACATTGATAGAGAATATTAATTTATGGGACCCGGGCTTTGCAATTTTTTATGCGGCCTTATCTACCAATAGCAATAATGAGGTGGGAACTTCTTATACCATCGGTGGCGCGCAACGTTTTCCTACTCATGTTATAGGAATATTGACCGGAACAAAACGCCAGGTAACAACGTTTACCAGCACACGTGGGCCATCAGATAATAAATGGGGAGATTATTTAACTGTGCGGCGCAGCTATCCTAATCAAAAGCTTTTTTGTGCAACGGGTTATTCCCTGCAAAACGGCGCAGGAATGATGGATGCTACCCCGAGCTATACTGTTTTCGGAAGGTCCAGCGATGTGTAATTGCTGACTTGCTCATCATTATTGGTTTACTTTTTTCACTGCGGAAGTCGCATCCGTTCGTATTGCAATTACTTTACGGGATGATCTTAAATATTCTTTGGTGATACGTTCGCCACGGAACCTGTTTTTCTACATTTAAGTGGTTCGCCTGTCCAAAATTCAGTCTTTTTCCTGTAGGCACTCTTTACAGCTACTTCTACATTTGGTCACTCTTATCGAAAAACATTTATTCTTATCAGAAGCATACAGCTTACCTGAGTAAAACCCTGATTAGTAATAACTAAAACCAAAACAATCATGAGAAGTCTATTGCTCCTTGTGCTGATGCTGCTATGCTGTCTTCAGAAGGCCGAGTGCCAGAAAGACAAAACTCCCATCGCCATTTTTCCATTTGTATCTGCATTGCCTGAACACCGGGTGAGAGCATCACAGATACAGCAGCTTGTTGTTGAGATATTACGACGGAAGTCGAATATTGAATTGATAGACCGGTCTAACGACAGCCTGATGGTAAAAGAGCTCGACCTGCAGATAAGAGAGCAGTCGGTTGCCGCCAATGGACTTGTACAGCAGGGAAAACTGCTGGGCGCCAAACAAATGATAGTAGGTACGGTATCTAATGTAACAGTGGAAACAAAAACCGGTACCAAGATTGATTTCATTACAAAACAGCCTAAGCCTTATACGGAATACAACGCCTCTATAAATTTCGCATTGCAGTTAAGCGATGTTGAAACCGGCAAAGTGGTCAGCCAGAAAGTTTTCAGCAATAACGATGTTGGTTTTTCCAGCTTGCTTGGCTTGCTGAATATTACCGGCCAATCGAGGGAAGAGGCAATATCGAATGCCATCAATGCAGCGCGCAAAAAAATCCTGTACTGGATCAACGAGTCCTATCCTCCCGAAATAAAGATCCTGCAGGTAAATGGGCGCGATAAAAAAGGCAATGCAGAAACGGTGCTTGTTTCTGGGATCGATGGGACTCTTCAGCGAAACTCGCAGGTTATTGTAAACGTGATCGAATGGTTCGATGCAGGAGGTGGAAACAAACTGAAGAGAGTGCGAAAAATAGCTGTGTTGAAAGTTAAAGACATCCAGGGAGAGATCACGATCTGCAAGATTACCGATGGTGAGAAAGCGCTTGAAGAAAAAATGGCTGACGGATCAAAAATGGAATTCATCCTAAAATAATAAACACCTATGCGAACCTTAATCTTAAGCCTGTTTATGAGCGCAGTCTTATCTGTACAAGGGTATGGCCAGAAAGATAACC